>JBBRGE010000098.1:0-7494 GCA_038241045.1 Hyphomicrobiales bacterium
TCGCAGCAGGCGGTATGGGGCTGGCGTCAACTTCCCGTGCCGGTGATCGCGGCGATTCACGGCGTCGCGTTCGGCGGTGGTTTCCAATTGGCTCTGGGCGCGGATATGCGCTTCCTCGCGCCGGATACCCGTATGTCGATCATGGAAATCAAATGGGGTCTCGTTCCCGATATGGCGGGCACTGCCATTCTGAGCAAGCTTGTGCGCGACGATGTTCTGCGTGAATTGACTTACACCGGACGCATCTTTTCGGCGCAAGAAGCGATGTCCTTCGGCCTTGCGACCAGGATTTGCAACGATCCGCGCAGTGCCGCGCTTGAATGCGCGCGCGAAATTGCCGGCAAAAGTCCCGACGCCATTCGCGCCATCAAGCGGCTATTGAACAATTTGTCGGTCGATCCCGCTCCGGCATTGCTCGCCGAATCCGTCGAACAGATGAAACTGATGGGATCGCCCAACCAGAGGGAGGCGGTGCGCGCCAACATCGAAAAGCGTGCGCCGAATTTCATCGATGGTTAGAACTGTAAATTCCTGGATCCTGGAGTAGCGCAATGACGGAGAGCAACACGGTTTTGGTTGAGCGCGACGGGCCGGTCACCATTGTGTCGATCAACCGGCCCGAACGCAAAAATGCGGTGGATGGCGCAACCGCGCGGCGTCTGTTCGATAGATTTTTGGCGTTCGATGCCGATATCTCGTCGTCGGTGGCGGTCTTCACCGGCACGGGCGGGGCATTCTGCGCCGGCGCCGATCTTAAGGCTGTGGCGATGGGCGACATCGAAAAGCGACGCGAACTGGGCGGTCACACGACCATTGCGCCGATGGGGCCGAGCCGGCTGCGGCTGTCGAAGCCGGTGATTGCTGCCGTGGAGGGACATGCGGTGGCCGGCGGGATGGAGCTTGCACTGTGGGCTGACATGCTTGTGGTCGCCGAAGACGCGACGTTCGGAATTTTCTGCCGCCGCTTCGGCGTACCGCTGATCGATCTGGGCACCATCCGGTTGCCGCGGCTGATTGGGCACTCCCGCGCAATGGACCTCATCCTGACCGGACGGCCTGTTGGCGCGCGTGAGGCGTTCGATATCGGCCTGGCGAACCGGCTGGTCCCGAGCGGAGAGGCGCGCGCACACGCAGTCGCGCTTGCCCATGATCTTGCGCGATTCCCGCAAGGCTGCATGCGCAACGACAAGCGTTCCGCGTTGCGCCAGTGGGACCTTGAAGAGGAGGCTGCAATTGACGATGAGATGCGCGGCGGACTTGACGTGATAGCCTCTGGAGAGACGTTGGCCGGAGCGACCCAGTTTGCCAGAGGCGCCGGCCGCCATGGAGCTTTTACATCTTAGTGGGTCTTCAAGCCGTAATTTCCTAAAGTGGTCACGCAGTTTTTTCGGAGCGCGTTTGTAGATGTCATTTCAATCGAGAACGGCCGAAACCGATGACGACACGCGGTTACGCGACGACATTCGCCTGTTGGGTCGTATTCTCGGCGACACGGTCCGGGATCAGGAAGGAGAAGAGGTTTTCGGTCTCGTCGAGCGGATTAGGCAGACATCGATCCGTTTTCACCGCGATGAGGATAATGCGGCGCGCCGCGAACTGAGTGCGATCCTCGATGGCATGTCCACCGGCGAAACCGTGCGGATCGTTCGTGCCTTCAGCTATTTCTCGCACCTCGCAAATATCGCTGAAGATCACAACAACATTCGGCAGATGCGCCAGCACAACCTCGCGGGCGGTGAGCCTGCGGCTGGAACGTTGGCGAAGGCCATCGCGCGCGCGCATGAGGTCGGCATTTCATCGCAGGATCTGCGGCGATTCTTCGCCAACGCTCTGGTCAGCCCCGTCCTGACCGCGCATCCGACCGAGGTTCGGCGAAAGAGCACGATCGATCGTGAAATGGAGGTTGCCGCACTGCTGGACAAGCGCGACCGCACGCAGCTTACGCCGGACGAGTTTGAAGCAAGCGAAGAACAATTGCGCCGCGCGGTGCTGACGTTATGGCAAACCAATTTGCTGCGGAGGACCAAGCTCACTGTTCTCGACGAAGTCGCGAACGGGCTTTCTTTCTATGGCTACACTTTTTTGCGCGAAGTCCCGCGATTGCATTGCGCGCTTGAAGACCGCTTGCGGGGTGGGAGCAACGAAGAAGATAACGCCGGTAGCGAGCTTGCTTCTTTCCTGAAGATGGGAAGCTGGATCGGCGGCGATCGAGATGGCAATCCGTTCGTCACCGCTCAGGTGATGCGCGACACATTGCGCATGCAGAGCACGCAGATATTCACTTACTACTTCGAGGAACTGCACGAGCTTGGGGCAGAACTGTCGCTCGCGGTCAATCTTGCCGATGTTTCATCAGAGCTGCGCGCGCTGGCGCAGCAATCGCCTGACACCTCGCCGCATCGCGCGGGCGAGCCCTATCGTCTCGCAGTGTCCGGAATTTATGCGCGACTGACGGCGACGGCCCTGATGTTGAAGCTGGAAGCAAGCCGGCGGCCTGTCGGCCACGCGGAGCCTTATGCCGACGCCGTGCAATTCAGGAACGACCTCGACATTCTCGACAGGTCGCTGGTGGCGAACCATTCCGAAGTGATTTCGCGCGGCCGGTTACGGCAGCTTCGGCGCGCCGCAGACTGTTTCGGATTTTATTTGGCCGCGCTCGATATGCGCCAGAACTCGGCTGTGCATGAACGCACCGTCGCCGAGCTTCTGGAAGCGGTCGCGCCCGGCACTGGCTATCTGGAATTATCTGAAGACAGGCGCGTTGCGCTGCTGATCCGCGAATTGAAGACCGCAAGACCGCTGGCCTCGACGTTCGTTGCCTATAGCGAAGAAACACAAAGCGAACTGGCGGTGTTGCGCGCGGGCTCCGAAGCACATGCGGTTTACGGCTCGGCCGTCATTCCGCAATGCATTATCTCGATGACCGAAGGCATTTCGGACATGCTTGAAGTTGCGGTGTTGCTTAAGGAGGTCGGTCTCGTCAGTCCGAGCGGCAAGAGCAGCCTGAACATCGTGCCGTTGTTCGAGACAATCGACGATCTGCGCAACTGCGCGCAGATTATGGATCAGCTACTGTCGCTGCCGGACTATCGCAATCTCGTTCACGGCAGAGGAAGCCTTCAGGAGGTGATGCTCGGCTATTCCGACAGCAACAAGGACGGCGGCTTCGTCACGTCGGGATGGGAATTATACAAGGCGGAAATCAGCCTCATCAAAGTTTTCCAAAAACACGGAGTTCGCCTGCGGCTGTTTCATGGCCGTGGCGGATCGGTCGGTCGCGGCGGCGGTCCGAGCTACGATGCGATTCTCGCGCAACCTGGCGGCGCGGTGAACGGACAAATTCGCATCACCGAGCAGGGCGAAATCATTTCGAGCAAATATTCCAATCCCGAAGTCGGCCGGCACAATCTGGAAATTCTTGCAGCGGCCACGCTGGAGGCTAGTCTCTTGCAGCCGGAACATTCGGCACCGCGCGGCGAATACATCACTGCGATGGAAGATCTTTCGGCTCTTGCTTACGCTTCATACCGAAATCTCGTTTATGAGACAGCCGGGTTCGAGGATTATTTCTGGGCGTCCACGGTCATTGCGGAAATCTCGACGCTGAACATCGGAAGCCGCCCGGCATCGCGCACCAAAACCCGCAGAATCGAAGATCTGCGCGCGATCCCGTGGGTCTTTAGTTGGGCGCAATGCCGCCTGATGCTGCCGGGCTGGTATGGCTTTGGCAGCGCGGTCAACGCGTGGGTCGAAAAAAATCCCGACAAGGGGATCGGTTTCCTACGCGAGCTTTATCGCGAATGGCCGTTCTTTCAGACCCTGCTATCGAATATGGACATGGTGCTGTCGAAAAGCAGTATCGCCATCGCGTCGCGCTATGCTGAGCTTGTGAGCGACGAGACATTGCGCGAAACCATCTTCACACGCATTCGCGCGGAATGGCACGGCTCAATCGACGCACTGCTCAAGATCATGGGACATGACCGGCTACTGCAGAACAATCCGCTACTTGAGCTTTCAATCCGCAATCGTTTTCCGTATCTCGATCCGCTCAACCATGTGCAGGTCGAATTGTTGAAAGCGCACCGCGCGCAGAGCACCGACGAGCAGGTGTTGCGCGGCATTCAGCTGACGATCAACGGAATTTCCGCCGGATTGCGCAATAGCGGTTGAGGTTTCCGTCAGATCGCATCCCAGGAGAAAATATCCGCGGACCGGTCGAGTTTGTAGAACGACGATTTAAGCGCCGGCATGCCGTGTTCGGCGAGCGACTTGCAGGTCCATCCTTCGGCGCGATGCACCGAGCGAAGCGGACGCGATTGACCCATCAGGAATATCTCGTTCATGCGGACTGCGAAAATCTGTCCGGTGACATTCTTTGCTGCATCGCTAAGCAGAAACGCCGACAACGGCGCGATCTTCTCCGGACCCATTTTCTGCATGCGCGCGACGCGCGCCTTTTCTTCTTCAGTTTCGGTGGGGATCGTTCCGATCAGGCGGCTCCATGCGAACGGTGAGACGCAGTTGGATCGCACGTTGAATCGCTCCATGTCCAGCGCGATCGACTTCGACAGTCCGACAATGCCGAGTTTGGCGGCGGAATAATTTGCCTGACCGTAATTCCCAATCAGGCCGGACGTGGACGTGAAGTGCACGAACGCGCCGCTTTCCTGCTCGCGGAAAATTCGTGCTGCGGCGTGCGAGACGTAAAACGAGCCCATCAAATGGACCTTGATGACAGATTCAAAAGCCTCGATGCTCATTTTGTGAAAGATCGCGTCGCGCAGGATCCCGGCATTGTTCACCACGCCGTCGAGCCGGCCATATCTGTCGATCGCCATCTTGACGATCTTGCTGGCAGGAATGGCTTCGGCGACCGTATCAAAATTTGCGACCGCTGTTCCGCCGCGCTTTTCGATCTCCGCAACTACTTCTTCGGCCGGCGTGACGTTGGTGCCTGACCCGTCAGCGGCGACACCGGGGTCATTGACGACAATCTTCGCGCCTTCCGCCGCAGCCAGAAGGGCGATTTCGCGGCCGATGCCGCGCCCGGCACCAGTGACGACGATGACCTTGCCTTCAAGAGCTTTGTTTTCGGCCATGATTGACTCCCTGAAAGTTTCTCATTCATCTTTGATTGGTGAAGATGACTGTGCCGCTGGCTGCAAACATGCCGCCGACGCCGTGACACACGGAAATCTTTGCACCCACCACCTGCGCCGGCGCGATGCCGCGCATCTGCCGTACACTCTCCTGCAGTGCGTACATCCCGTACATGCCCGAATGCATGTAGCTGAGGCCGCCGCCATTCGTGTTCGTCGGCAATTTTCCGCCGATTGCGGTATTGCGGCCGGCGATGAATTGTCCGGTTTCCTCATGCGGCATAAAACCAAGATCGCCCAAGCCATAAAGGGGAAGATGCGCAAAGGCGTCGTAGATCATCAGATGATCGACGTCCTTGTGCGCGATATCGGCTTCGCGGAATGCGGTGTGGCCGGCGACACGGAACGCGCGCGATGAATCGAACGTTTGCATCTGGCTGACCATCGGCGTCTCGACGCTCTCGCCGGTGCCGAGAATATAAACCGGCTTTTGCGGAAAGTCCTTGGCGCGATCGGCGCTGGTGAGAATCAGCGCGCCGCCGCCGTCGGTGACGAGGCAGCATTGCAGAATGCGAAACGGATAAGCGATCATGCGTGAATTCATCACGTCGGCGACCGTGATTGGCTCCTTCATGGTTGCGCGCGGATTTTTTGCCGCCCATTCGCGCTGCACGACGGCCACCATGGCGATCTGCTCATGCGTGATGCCGTAGGTCTTCATGTACCGCAGGACGGGAATTGGAAACATGCTCGGCGGCCCGTAAACGCCGAACGGGGCTTCAAACTGACCCTGCAGGCTGTCAGCCGGAATTGAGCGCGATAGCTTTCCGATCATCGACTTGCCGCTCTCGGCGTGAGTGATGAGTACGGTTTTGCATAGACCGGCTTCGATCGCCGCCGCAGCGTGGCGAACGTGCAGCATGAATGAGCATCCGCCGACCGACGTTCCGTCAACCCAGGTCGGCGTGATACCGAGATAATGCGCAATCTGCTGTGGCGATTCCACGGCGGTCGCGGTGCCGTCGATGTCCGACAACTTCAGTCCGGCGTCGGCAAGCGCGTTCAGCGCTGCATCCGCATGCAGTTGAATTTGCGACACGTCGGGAATGACGCCAAGTCTGGTGGTCTCGGCTGCCCCGACGACCGCAACCTGATTCCTGCGCATGATACTAACCCTTCACCGGACGAAACAACGGAAGGGTGATCTTGTCGTCGAGCTTCTCGAAAGTAACTTCGAGCTTCATATCGAGCTGCAGCGCTTCGGGTGTTTGCGGACAGTCGATAATATTGCTCATCATGCGCGGCCCTTCGGTCAATTCGACCACAGCGATGGCATAGGGCGGCGTGAATCCGGGCGCAGCAGGGCGATGATTGATGACGTAGCTATATAGCGTTGCCTTGCCGTTGGCCTTGAAGATACTGACTTCACGCGAAGCACAGGACGGACAAAACGGCCGCGGCGGGAAATAGACATTGGCGCAATGATCGCAGCGTTGAAGGCGAAGCTCGCCGGCTTGCGTGCCCTCCCAGAAATGTTTCGTTTCTGGCGTGGGGACTGGGCGCGCGCGTGAAGTTTCAGCCATGCTGCGTTCTCGTCATTTGATCATGTTTCTAGCTCAAGGCTTTTGCGATAGCGGCGTTGATCGTGGCGAGAGCCGTGGTGACGTCGCCCTGGATATGGAGCCGCACCGCGCGGCGTCCCCGGTCGGTCAGTACGCCAAAATCTCCTCGTGCCTGCGCGGTCTTGACGATTCCGAAATTGGCTTTCTGTCCCGGGACGGCAAGATCGTTTTGATCGTCCGTCGTGATTTGCAGAAATACGCCGGTGTTTGGGCCACCTTTATACGCCTGTCCGGTCGAATGCAGAAATCGCGGTCCAAAGCCGACGCAGGTCGCGACATGCTTTTTGTCGCGGATCGCGATGCGGGCTGTTTGCATTGCTGCAATGTTGCTGTTGTCGCGGTCAAGATACGCAAGCAATGCTGCATAGTCTCCCGTTTCAATGCGCGCGAAATGCGCCTTCAGCCATGATGCGAGGTCGCGCTCTGCGCCCGCCTTGCGCAACGCGTCCGAATTTTTCTCGTCCGTATAAATCTCGATGTCGCCATCGACCGCGACCGGCGCCTCGGCGGGCAACGATCCGGATTTCTCGAACGCCGAAATCAGTTCGCGCGTTTTGATTTTTGCGGCCTCTACATCCGGCTGATTGAAGGGGTCAATACCCATAACCGCGCCGGCAACGGCTGTCGCAATCTCGAAGCGAAAAAACTCCTGTCCGATATGCCGTGGGTCCGTCACCGCGATTCGCACAACGGGGTGGCCGGATTTTTCAAGTGCGTTGAGTGCATTCGCTCGCTTACTGTCTGTATCGCTATTCAGAAGCAGATCGATA
>JBBRGE010000099.1:0-7473 GCA_038241045.1 Hyphomicrobiales bacterium
TCGACAAATCGCGTAGCGGTCACTTTGCCTTCAAGATGCTTCGCGGCGATGTCAGGCCGTGCCGGTGTGAGGCGTGGATCGAGGATCGAATCAGCCATAACGCGCGCTCAGAAGTTTGTAGATCGCGCGTGCGGCCTGACATTCGCCGCCTTCGGGCCGCGCGGGTTTGGCCGTCGGTGTCCAACCGTAAATATCGACATGCAGCCAGGATTTGGCGTGCTCGACGAAGCGCTGCAAAAATAATGCGCAGGTGATCGAGCCCGCGAAGGCGCCGGACGGCGCGTTATTCAGATTGGCGGTTTTCGACTCCAGCCATGAATCGTATGGCGGCCAAAGCGGCATTCGCCACAAAGGATCGTTCTCGGCCTTGGCGCAACGTTCAATCTCGGCGGCGAGCTTGTCGTCGTTGGTGTAAAATGGCGGCAAATCGGGACCGAGCGCGACACGCGCAGCACCTGTCAGCGTACCCAGATCGATGAGCAAATCCGGCTGTTCTTCGTCGGCGAGCGCCAGTGCATCCGCCAAAACGAGACGGCCTTCGGCGTCGGTATTTCCGATCTCGACGGTCATCCCCTTGCGCGACGGGAAAACATCGAGGGGACGGAACGCATTTCCGGCAACGGAATTCTCGCCAGCGGGAATCAGAACACGCAATCGTACTTTCAGTTTTGCATCCATAATCATGTGGGCGAGAGCCAGCACATTCGCAGCGCCGCCCATGTCCTTCTTCATGATGAGCATACCGCTCGATGGCTTGAGATCGAGGCCGCCCGTATCGAAGCACACGCCTTTGCCGACCAGCGTCACCTTTGGATGCGATGCGCTGCCCCAAGTAAAATCAATCAGGCGTGGCGCGCGGGATGAGGCGCGACCGACCGCATGTATCAGTGGAAAATTTTGAGCGAGCAGCTCGTCGCCAAATATGCAGGAGTATTTTGCGCCGAATTTATCGGCGAGCGCTTTTGCGGCGTCAGCGAGTTCGTCCGGTCCCATGTCGTTGGCCGGCGTGTTGATGAGATCGCGCGCCATCGTGGCGGCGTCGGCCATGCGCGTGATTTCGGTCATGTCGATGCCATCGGGCGGCACTAAAAGGGCTCCACTCAGATCGCTCTTGCGATAGCGGCTGAATTTGTAGCTTCCCAATGCAAAGGCCAGCGCCGCGAGTCGCATATCGTGCGGCGCGTTCGCGAATTTATAGATTCCCGCAGGCAGCAGGCCCGGCAATTGCCCCGGCCGAAACAAATCTTGCCATTTGGCAGCCACGTCCTCGATTCCGAACAGAACATGAGCCAGCGCGCCCTTCCCATCCGGCAGTCCCAGATACTGACCGGGCTTGCCGCTGAAGGCGCTGGTCTCCGCGAACCTGCGCTCGGTGGCGGGCAGCGCGCTCAGCACGGACACCAGTGTGGATTTGGTCACGAACGTGATCGGCGTGGCGTCATTTGTGGTCGCAAAGGCGGAATGCATGGCGTTCTCGGTGAAAGCGGGCGTTACGGCATCATAGCAGGAGGTGGCGGGCGGTCCCTGAAATTAACCAGTCATTAGGGTTAACGCTCTATTACGAAAGACTATCCGGCTTCGCCAACCGCTTTGCGAGTCCAAGTGCCATGACAAGTGCGATGACAAGTACCCTGCGTATTTCGCGCGCTCTCAACCGTCATCTCGGGTCTGCCGTCATCGCGGCGATTTTAGCTGTCGGTCTTGGCGGCTGCCAGACGACTGCGCAAGCGCCGGACGTCACGGGGTCGGTAAATTCTCGCTCCGATTCGACCCCGAACCGTACCACATCGACTGAAATCGAATCGCTCGGCGAGCGTTATCGCGCCAATCCCAAGAATGCCGACGTCGCCCTGCAGTACGGCACGTCATTGCGATTGAACGGCCAGCGCCAGCAAGCGGTCGCCGTTCTCGAACAGGCGAGCATCGTCAACGCCGGCAATCGCGCTTTGCTCGCCGCCTATGGACGCGCTCTGGCGGACAACGGCAATTATCAGCAGGCGTTCGATACGCTGACCAAGGCGCACACCCCGGCCAACCCGGACTGGCGCATTCTGTCCGTGCAGGGAACGGTTCTGGACAAGATGGGCAAGCATGACGAGGCGCGCCGCTATTATACAAGCGCCCTGAAGATTGCGCCCGACGAGCCGTCGGTGCTGTCGAACCTCGGAATGTCCTACGTGCTGTCCAAAGATTTGCCAAAGGCAGAATCCACGCTGCGCACGGCGCTCGACCGCGGCACCAGCGATGTCCGCGTGCGGCAGAATCTTGGCCTCGCCATTGGCCTGCAGGGGCGCTTTTCGGAAGCGGAGACGATAGTCAGTGCTGATCTCCCGGCGGATGAGGCGGAAGCCAACGTCGCCTATCTCAAGCAGATGCTGAATCGTGGTGAAGGGTCGCGGCGCGGACCGCGCACGTCGGCGGCTTCATCGCCAAACGCGTCCTGAAGCGCGGCGCACGCCTAACGATCAGTTCATATAGGCCGAGACTTTGATGCCGGTCGGCCCGAGAATGACCACGAACAAAACTGGCAGGAAGAACACGATCATCGGCACCGTCAGCTTCGGCGGCAGTGCTGCGGCCTTCTTCTCGGCTTCGTTCATGCGCATGTCGCGATTTTCTTGCGCCATGACACGCAGCGTCTGACCGAGCGGCGTGCCGTAGCGCTCCGACTGCTGGAGCGCAAGACAAACCGATTTCACGCCTTCAAGGCCGGTTCGCTTGGCGAGGTTCTCGTAGGCTGTCTTACGGTCCTGCAGATATGACAATTCCGCCGTGGTCAGCGTGAATTCCTCGGCCAGCGGAATCGACTGCGATCCGATCTCCTGGCTGACCTTGCGGAACGCTGCCTCGATCGACATGCCGGATTCGATGCAGATCAGCAACAGATCGAGCGCATCGGGAAATGCGCGCCGGACCGAGAGTTGGCGTTTGGAGATCGCGTTCTTCAGAAACAACATTGGTGCCTGCATGCCGGCCCAGGTCGCGCCGAGACACATGCCGGCCTTCATCATGCTGGTCTGTTCCATGTGCGAGATGAAAAACACATAGATTACGGCGCTGATGAAGAACACGATCGGCATGACCAGACGAAACAGGAGAAACGTCATGTAAGGCGCCTGGCCGCGATAGCCGGCCATCACCAGCTTGTCGCGGGCTTCTTCCTGCGCCAGCCATTTGGTGAGGTTGAAATCCTCGACGATCTTCTGGACGAATTGCTTGGGCGATTGGCGAAGCGTAACTTTCTCGGAGCGGTTCATGCGATCGCGCTCACGCGCGCGCATTCGCTCGCGTTCACTGGCGACGGCTTTCATTCGCTTTTGCAAACCCTCGCCGGCGAACATCGGCGTTATCAGCGTATAGGCGGCTGCGCTCGCGGCGATGGCCGCAAACAGCATCGTCATGAAGCGGACGTCGTGAAATTTTGCAATCAGAAGATCGAGCATGGTGCCTCGTCAGAAATCGAAGTTGATCATCTTTTTCATCACGAAGATGCCCGTGGCCATCCATACGACGCAACCCGCCAGCATCAGACGCCCCGTGGGGTGGGTCCACAGCAGTGAGATGTATTCCGGTGTCATGATGTAGACCATGATCATCACGATCGGCGGCAGCGCGCCGATGATCGCGGCGGAGGCTTTGGCTTCCATCGACATCGCCTGAATTTTCGCCGCCATCTTGCGGCGGTCGCGCAGCACTTTGGACAGATTGCCGAGCGCTTCGGACAGATTGCCGCCGGTCTTGGTTTGAATCGCGATCACGATACCGAAGAAGTTCGCTTCCGGCAGCGGCATGCGTTCGTAAAGCCGCTGACACGCTTCGCCGAGGGGCATGCCGATGGACTGGGTCTCGATGATCGCGTTGAATTCTCCGCGCAGCGGCTCCGGCGTATCCGCCGCAACCACCTTGATCGAATCGAACAGCGGCAGGCCCGCCTTGATGCCGCGCACGATGATATCGACGGCGTCCGGTAGCGCATTGAGGAATTTCGCCTCGCGGCGTTTCTTGAGAAAACTGAGCACCCAGCGCGGCAATCCGAAACCGGCGGCGACACCGAAGCCGAGCGCCGGGAGAAATCCCGCGCCCATGAAGAACGATCCGCCGAATGCAAGTACGCCGAGCAGGCCGGAGGCAATCAGAAATTGCTGCTTCGTCCAGTTCATGCCGGACTGCGCTATCCGCAACTGCAACGAAACTCGCTGCGCACGCTTGTGACGCTCCTCAACTTCCTTCAGCGAATCCTCGACTTGCGACCGCTTCGAGCGTTGCACTCGATCTTCGCGGCGGACGCTGGGCGTTGTGCGCGCGAGTGACGCGCGGCGTTGCTCGGCCTTCCGTTCGCCGGACAGCAATGGATAAATGAATACCCAGGCGAGACCGCCGATGGTGACAGCAGTGAGAAAGGCCAGTGCCAACGGTTGCATGTTCATCGGCGTTACTCCTTAACACCGGGGACTTCGGCGGCGTCAAGTGCCGCAGCGAGACGCTTTTCTTCGCCGTAGTAACGCGCACGCTCCCAGAAGCGCGGACGTCCGATACCGGTCGAGCGATGGCGGCCGAGTAAATTGCCGTTGAGGTCTTCGCCGGTGATGTCATAGACGAACAGATCCTGCGTGATGATGGTGTCGCCTTCCATGCCCATCACTTCGGTAATGTGAGTGATGCGGCGCGAACCGTCGCGCAAACGCGCGGCCTGAATGACTATATCGATCGAGGCGCAGATCATTTCGCGAATGGTGCGCGAGGGGAGCGAGAAGCCGCCCATCGTGATCATGGATTCCGCGCGCGACAGGCCTTCACGCGGATTATTGGCGTGCAGCGTTCCCATCGAGCCGTCATGGCCGGTATTCATCGCCTGAAGCAAATCGAACGCTTCAGGTCCGCGGACTTCGCCGACGATGATGCGCTCAGGGCGCATACGCAGACAGTTCCGGACCAGATCGCGCATCGTGATCTGGCCTTCGCCTTCGATGTTCGGCGGGCGGGTTTCCAGACGCACGACATGCGGCTGCTGCAGTTGCAATTCGGCGGCGTCTTCGCAGGTGATGATGCGCTCGTCGTCGTCGATATAGTTGGTCAGGCAATTCAACAGCGTGGTTTTGCCGGAGCCGGTGCCGCCGGAAATCAGAACGTTGGCGCGACAGCGGCCGATGATTTGCAGAATTGTTGCACCTTCCGGCGAGATTGCGCCGAATTTGACGAGTTGGTCGAGGGTCAGCTTGTCCTTCTTGAATTTACGAATGGTGAGTGCGGGACCGTCGATGGCCAGCGGCGCCACGATGGCGTTGACGCGCGAGCCATCGGCGAGACGGGCGTCGCAGATCGGCGATGATTCGTCGACACGGCGGCCCACCTGGCTGACGATGCGCTGGCAGATGTTGAGGAGTTGCTGGTTGTCGCGAAAACGAATCCCGGTGCGCTGAATTTTGCCCGCGACTTCGATATAGACCGTACCGGCACCGTTCACCATGATGTCGGAGATGTCGTCGCGCGACAACAACGGCTCCAGCGGGCCGCAACCCAGAACGTCGTTGCAGATGTCGTCGAGCAGTTCTTCCTGCTCGGCGATCGACATCACGATGTTCTTGATCGCGATGATCTCGTTGACGATATCGCGGATTTCCTCCCGCGCCGATTCGACGTCGAGTTTGGATAACTGCGCAAGGTCGATGGCTTCGATCAGCGCGCCGAAGATCGTCGCCTTGGTCTGATAATAGGAATCCGAGCGGCGTTCCGCAGTGTGGGCCGGTGTTGGCGTTTTGGCTGGCGAAATCGACGGTGAAGGGATGCTGGCTGCCGACTCAGGCGTGGCTTGCCGCGCGGGAGCCGTTGCTTGCTCCACAGGTACGGGCGTCGAGGATTTTGGTGCCCTGACGTCGACTTCTGATCCGCTACGCTTACCGAACACGACAATACCCCACGCGAAAGACTATTTGGCTCGGAGTTTCCCGAGCAATGGTGCAAGAAAACTATTGCGCGGCTTCTTGGCTTCACCACGTCCGGTCAAGCGCTGCGCGATCTGCAGGAACATTTCCGACGTGCGATGGTTGGCGGAAATCTCTGCAATCATCTGGCCGTTGTTGGCGGCCGAGCCGAAAATCTGCGGTTCGAAGGGAATGCTTACGATCGGCTGGCTCTCGATCGCTTTCGCAAATTCGCCGGTGTTGATTTCGGGCCGCTTGGGCACGCCCACCTTGTTTAGGCAATACAGCGGAGGGCGGTCGTTCGGTCGCGACATTTTGAGCATGTCGAACATGTTCTTGGTGTTGCGCAGGTTGGCCAAATCCGGCTCCGCCACTATCAGAATGTCGTCGGCACCGACCAGCGCGCGTTTGGTCCAGCCGGACCATTGATGCGGCACGTCGAGAACGATGCAAGGCATGGTGGCGCGCAAAGTATCGAAAATGGAATCGAACGCTTCGGCACCGAAGTCATAGACGCGGTCGAGCGTCGCAGGCGCCGCAAGCAGGCTAAGGTGGTCGGTGCATTTCGAAAGCAGGCGGTCGATGAAGGCGGTATCGACGCGGTCCGGAGAAAACACGGCGTCTGCGATTCCCTGCGGGGGATCCTGGTTGTAATCGAGACCCGCCGTGCCGAAGGCGAGGTCGAGGTCGGCGACGACTGAATCGAGCGCGAGGTCGCGGGCGATCGCCCAAGCGGCATTGTGCGCGATGGTGGATGAGCCGACGCCACCCTTGGCTCCAACGATTGCGATGATACGTCCGACTGCCTTTGCTTCCGGCACGGAAAACAAACCGCAGATGGAGCGCACCACGTCGAGCGGCTTCACAGGCGAAATGACGTAATCGCTGACGCCGCGGCGAACCAATTCACGGTACAGCAGCACGTCGTTGATGCGGCCGATCACGATGACGCGGGTACCGGCGTCGCATACGCTTGCGAGGTCATCGAGGCCGGTCAGGATATCGACGCGGCCTTCGGTCTCCAGAATGATGACGTTGGGTGTCGGCGCGGTGCGATAGGCTTCAACTGCCGCCGCCATGCCGCCCATCTGAATTTTGAGATGCGCCTTGTCGAGCCGCCGGTCTTCACCGGCAGCCTGAACTGCAGCCGCCGTCTCGACCGTTTCGCAAAACGCCTGCACCGATACCCGCGGCGCGGGTGCGATGTGATCGTCCGCGGACGTTGTCGGCTGGTCGTCCTGAACTTGACGCTGTTCGTAACTAATCATTTGCCCACATCGCTGATTTTGGCATTGTCGGACTCTGGATACGTCGTCGCAGTCGTCGTTCCCTTCCGGTACTTCTCGAACGCCGCGTTACGACGCACCGTATAAGCTGGCGTTTCGGCGCGCGGCTGCACGAGGTCGGCAGGATTGTCGACCATCGCTGCGAGATTGCGCTGCGTCGAGCAGCCGAAATTGTGGTACTGCCGATTCTCAAGGTAGCCTTTGTTGTTCACGGATGGGCCGAGATCTTCCGGCCACAACCCGCAAGGGCCTGCGTCCGCGATGAT
>JBBRGE010000100.1:0-7382 GCA_038241045.1 Hyphomicrobiales bacterium
TCGACCGATGGCAGCCTGTCAGGCCGCTGGGTGCATGCGGCGTCCGGCGCGCATGGCAAAGAAACGCTGACGCCGAAAAAATAAGCCGCTTAATCCACCGCAGCATAAACAAGGCTGCGTACCAGCGTTCGGAAATATTCGCGCTGGCCCGGTCCCTGCGACAGGAAGATCGCGAACATATCTTCTTTCGGATCGATCCAGAAGAATGTGCCGGCCATGCCGCTCCAGAAGAACTGACCGACGGAGCCGGCGAACGGTGCCATTCCGTCATGCGTGCGCACGGCGAAGCCGAGACCGAAACCGTGACCGGGCGGAAGCAAATGACTTTGGTGCGTAACATGCGGTCCGAGATGATCTGATGCCATGAAGTGCAGCGTCTTGCGTCCGATGACGCGGTTGCCGCCGAGAATGCCGCCACTCAATAACATCTGGCAGAAACGTGCGTAGTCCATCGCGGTTGACATCAGTCCGCCGCCTCCCGATTCCATTTTGGGGATTTCAAGCTGGTCGATCAGTTCGACCTTGTCGCCGGTCCATGGATCTTTCGGAAACGGTTCGGCAAGGCGCGATTTGTTTTCCTGAGCGGTATAAAATCCTGTCTCGTTCATCTGCAGCGGTTCAAGAATGTGTTCGCGCAGATAGACACCGAGCGTCTTGCCGGAAATGACTTCTATCACGCGACCGAGAATGTCGGTCGAGCGGCTGTAATTCCATTGGCTGCCGGGCTGGCACATCAGGGGCATGCCTGCGATCAGCTTTGCGTGTTCTTCATTGGTGATATCGCGGTCGCGCGCTTTGGAACGCGCATACATCCGCTGCACCATGCCCATGCCCGTAATCTCATATGAAATGCCGGAGGTGTGACGCAACAAATCCTGAATGGTGATCGGCCGTATTGGCATCTCGAAAGCGAGCTGGCCGTTGCGCTCGACCCCGACTTTCTGATCGCGAAATTCGGGGATGAAACGATACAGCGGATCATTGAGGAGCAGAAAGCCGTCCTCGACAAGCTGCATGATGCCGATCGACACCAGTGGCTTGGTCATCGAATAGATGCGGAAGATGCTGTCGCGCGTCATCGCCGCCGCCTCGGCGGGGCTCTGTTTGCCCTGCGCCTCGAACCAGCCAATCTGGCCGCGCCGCGCCACCAATGAGACGACGCCGGGTGTCGTGCCCTTGTCGATCTCGCGCTGGAACGCGTCACGCATTTTTTGCAGACGCAGCGGCGACAATCCAATTGTTTCAGGTTTGACGGAAGGAAGGGCAGGTGTGGATTTTACAGCGTTCGGCGCGGTGTGGACGTTCATGAGAAGCCTCCGTCGTTTCTTCGTTGTTCGCAGGCAGTAGATTGGCCCAAACGCCTAATCTTGAACAGACCGCGCGTGGGGAAATCGAGCGAGCGGATAGCAAGCTTCAGTTACAGACTTGGACGCCGCCGTTCATAATGCCTCCAGGCGTGCTCGTGTCATTGACGATGCGGCAGCCTCGCGCAACTGGACGGCATATACCACCCGGACAATATAACTGTCCCGAAGGCGCTGCTTGGGCGGCCCGTGGCGGAGGTCGTTCGCGAAAATCCGGCCGCGCGGCAACAGGCGGAGCGTATGTGCGCGGCGGCGGCTTGCGGACCACGATGCGCTCGCAGGTGTTGTCGTCGCCAAGTTCGTAACCACTCTTGCAGTTGATCTTGGTGCAGGTGTCGCCATCGACCTGATAACCATACTGGCAAACCAGCGGACAGATTTTTCCGGTTCTACCTTTAATGACTTCAAGCGCGTCCAGGCTTGCAACCTTTACGTCAAATCGCGTGCCAGCATATTTGTTGAAAAGATCCAACGATCGTTGCGCGGCGCCGTTCCAATTGATGCCCGGCTCGCCGGCATAGCAACCAACGCGGCGCAACTCAGTGAGAACCTGACGAGGCAAATTCGTATCCGTCCCCGGCGACTTCGTGCGCGTTGCGGGCGCGGCCTGATCCGGTGCAGCAAGTGCCGCAAGCTTCTTGCTCTGGGCGCGGGCGAGGTCGCTGTAAAAACCTTCGGGATAATTCGCGATGAAATAATCCCACGCGTCCTTGGTCCCAACCTGCAATGCCAACTCGTAGTCGCGCCTGATGCGATCCGTGGAATCGACGGGTGCGAACTGAGGGCCGGGCGCAGCAATGGCGGGTGCCGCCGAGGCAATGGGGCCCGGTACCAGCGCCACGTCATTGCCGCCGAGCGAGCCGTAGATAAATGGCTCTTGCTGATTATTCGTCACCTTCAACACATCGTCGCGGACATAACCGAACGCCTTGCGCAAATCCATGCCGGGCGTCGCGAGATGTTTTGCGAGCGCAATCGCAAACGGACTGTTCTTGCCATCGCCATCGGTGGCGGTCGATCCGGCTTTCGCGGCAAACGCGATCATCGTGTTGGGATTCGTGGGCTCGACCTTGGCCAGGCCGCGTGTCCCGATCGCGCGCGTGATGACCGAGCGCTTCATGCTCTTGCTGAAAGGATTATCCCGGCACGCATCGAGGATCACGAGGCGCAGTTGTTTCGCAGGCTCCATCGCGATCAGCACGCGGTCGAGAGCAATGGCTTCGTCATAAATGTCTGTATCGCGTTCCAGGGCTGCATCCACCGGAATCAAGTAGTTCCCGCCATCGACTTCGATACCGTGTCCGGCATAGTAGACGACCGCGATATCTGCATCGCGAGCCTGATCGGCAAAATCTCGCAACGCGCGGCGCATTGAGTCTTTGCTCACATCTGGACGCAGGACAACCGAATCGAAACCAGACTTCTTGAGCGTCGCTGCCATGATGGCGGCATCGTTCGACGGATTGGTGAGGCGTGGCGCATTTTGATAGGCGGAATTGCCGATCACAAGCGCGACCCGCTTTTCGGCCGACGCACCGGTGACCGTTAACGTCAGGAAGACCACGGCCAAAAAAATGTGACGGATGCGCAATTCAAGAGCCTCCAAAAAGAAGCCGTTCACTGAACCCTTAGGACCAGAATAGCCCGTGGTGAGGCTTACTCAAGTGCTGATGGCCAGTTTAAGTCGAGCCATGTGCCGCCTAGGTTCGGTTTACTGCAGAACAGGTCGGCTGGCTGAAGACTGAAAAATGCCCTGTAGCCGCTAAATTTCACGCGGCTCAAAGTGCGGCGCGATCAACCGCACCTCGCACACAATTCCTTCCTGCAAATAGTCAGTCTTGAAGCCGCCGTTCATCTGCTGCGTCAGACTGGTAATCAACCGCGAGCCGAAACCTTCCCGCTGCGGCGGTTGCACGCTGGGACCGTCGCTCTCGCGCCACGTCAGATCGATGGCCGTGCCCCGTTCATCCGGTGCCGTGGTCCAGCTGATTGAAACGCTGCCTTGGTCATTCGAGAGCGCTCCGTATTTCAAAGCGTTGGTGCAAAGTTCATGCAGGATCATCGCCATCGGCACCGCTGTCGTCGGTGGCAGGTCGACCGGCGGTCCCGCAATCGAGAAACGATGTCCGCGCTCTTCTTTCAGCGGCGCCATCGCGGCTTCGGCCACTTCCGACAAATCGGCATGCTGCCAATTTTTCTGAGTCAACAGATCGTGGCCGCGAACGAGCGCCTGCAACCGATCCTGGAACTGGCGCAATGCTTCCGGTCCCTGGCTGTGGCGAAAGCTCATGCCCGCGATGGATTGCACGGTGGCCAGCGTATTCTTCACACGATGGGCGAGTTCGTGAACCAGAATTTCGCGGCGTTCTTCGGCGGTTGCGCGCTGCTCCTCGCGAAGCGCATTTTCGTCCATTAGTCGATCGAACGTATGTCCGAGAATGCCGATTTCGTCCGCGCGACCGGTAATATGGGTTCGCGCCGTATTGTCGCCGCGCCGCCACGCTTCGGCGGTCGCGACCATTTTCATCAGAGGCCGGCGGATCATGCCTTCGCCGACAAGCCATGCAAGCATGAGGGCAATCGCGCTTCCCAATGCGTACAACAGCAAGCCGTTGCGCAATGCGCGATCGATAGAGCCGAAAGCGTCTTCGCGAGAAATACCGCTGCTGACATACAGTCTGAACGGCGTGATCTTGGCGGGGATGTAGCCGACAATTCGTGCCACGCCATCGACACCGATGATGTCGGCAACGCCGGCTTCCGTCTGGTTGATCCGATTTTGGCTGTTTGTACCAAGTATCGTGCCGACATATTTCTCGGGGGATGGCTGGCGCGATACGATGATGCCGTTGCGGTCGGCTATGACAATGGTCCCGCTGCGCGATCCGCTGCGGTCACGAAGATGGCGGCTCAACCATTCGAGATTGAGCCCCGCAACGATGGCGCCTTCGACTTTTTCGTTTCGGATAATCGGCATGGCGAGTGGAATGATGTTGCGTTCGGAAATCTTGCTCGGCGTGAAAGTGCCGATGGCAAAAATCTTGTTATCAACCGCATTGCGGAAATAGTCGCGCTCCGACAGATTGGGCGATGCGAGGCTGGGATCGCTGAAGCATCGGATGTTGCCATCGAGGCCGACGACGAGAATCGCCGTCAATGGTTCGATGGTGGGACGAACCCGCACGATGTAGTCGGTACAGGCCGCGCTCGTCATCCCGCTGACTTCGCCGGCTTCGGCAACCGCATGGAGAGCGCCTTCGATACCGTCGAAAATCTGATCGAGGTCGGATGCGACGATCTGGGTGTTGCGCAGCGCCTCGGTCCTGGCCTCGCTGTATCTTGTATTGCGAAGGTCGATTGCATTGTAACCGAGTGCAGCAAGGCCGGGCAGGGCGGCGGTCAACGTCAGCGCCAGCAGGCGTCGCGTAAGGGGCATCCGGCTGACGAAATTGCGAAGCGGCACGCCGGCATCCCTCAACCGTGAAATCGATTCCTTGAATTTACCCGCCGCGCCAGAACGCCGCAATCGCAGGAAAATCCGGTTCCGGCGCGCCGATTATCGTCGATTTCAGGACGTGACGGCGCGAAATTGGTTCGCTATAGAGGCGGTTCTGTAGGAGCGTAGCTCAGTTGGTAGAGCATCGGTCTCCAAAACCGAGGGTCGCAGGTTCGAGCCCTGCCGCTCCTGCCAAGATCGTTACCAGCATTTTCGACCGTCTTTGGCGGTTCGAAACCTTGACCTTCCGCCGATCCGGACGTAAATAGCCGCACCTGCTGTCGGCCCGTTGTTAACGGATATCCGGCGCGGCATTGAAATCCCCGGACAATCGAGCCCGCTTGGCGGCTCATCCTTCGAAAGATGGTTGGGCGCAAAAAACTTGGGCGTGTGAGAGCTGTCCGGATTCCTTAAAATTCATCACGACGTCAGAGACCGGATCGCAAGCGATGGCTTTCAGCCCGTTCAAATTCCTGCAGGAAGTGCGCAGCGAGACCGCGAAGGTGACTTGGCCTTCGCGCCGCGAAACCGTGATCACGACAATCATGGTTTTCATCATGGTCGCTGCGGCGTCTGTCTTTTTCTTCGTGGCAGATCAGTTGCTGCGTATCGTTGTTACTTTCATTCTTGGCATTCAAGGCTGACGTGCGGACGAAATCAAAATGAGCATGCGCTGGTACATCGTTCACGCCTACTCGAACTTCGAGAAGAAGGTTTCCGAATCCATTCGCGAGCAGTCCAAGCAGCGTGGGCTGGAAGAATTGTTCGAGCAGATTTTGGTGCCGACCGAAAAGGTCGTCGAAGTTCGCCGTGGCCGCAAGATCGATACCGACCGCAAGTTTTTCCCCGGCTACGTGCTGGTGAAGATGAACCTGACGGACGAAGCATTTCATCTCATCAAGAACACGCCGAAGGTGACGGGATTTCTCGGCGCAGAAAATAAACCGCAGCCGATTTCCGAAGCTGAAGCGATGCGCATTCTGCATCAGGTGCAGGAAGGCGTTGAGCGGCCGAAGGCGTCGGTGTCGTTCGAGATCGGCGAGAATGTGCGCGTAGCCGATGGCCCGTTCGCGTCGTTCTCCGGCGTGGTGGAGGAAATCGACGAGGCGCGGTCGCGCGTGAAGGTCGCGGTGTCGATCTTCGGACGTGCGACGCCGGTCGAACTGGAATTCGGTCAGGTCGAGAAGGTCTGATCGTTTTGAGGCGGCGAGAGCCACCTCATAAATCGCCGTGGGAGGAGAGGGATGATCGCCAGTCATCCGTCGAACCGCACCACGGTCCCTGAAGGTTTGGATCACCCGAACCGTAAAGAGGAGTAGAGCATGGCGAAGAAAGTGACCGGATACCTGAAATTGCAGGTGCCGGCCGGCGCGGCGAATCCGTCGCCACCGATCGGTCCCGCGCTCGGTCAGCGCGGCCTCAACATCATGGAATTCTGCAAGGCGTTCAACGCGCAGACGGCCAAGGAAGAAAAGAATACGCCGATCCCGGTGGTCATCACCATTTATGCGGATCGTTCGTTCACTTTCGAAATGAAGACCCCGCCGATGTCTTTCTTTCTCAAGCAGGCGGCGAAGATTCAGTCCGGCTCCAAGCTGCCGGGCCGTGATTCCGCAGGCAAGGTGACCTCCGCGCAGATTCGCGAGATCGCCGAGAAGAAGATGAAGGATCTCAACTGTGACACCGTCGAAGCAGCCATGAAGATGGTTGAGGGCTCTGCCCGTTCGATGGGTCTGCAAGTGGCGGAGTAACGATCATGGCTGCAGGCAAGAAAATCATCAAAGCCCGTGAAGGCATCGATCGCGAGCATCTTTATTCGCTGACCGACGCTATCAAGATGGTCAAGGAACGCGCCAGCGCGAAGTTCGATGAGACCATCGAGATCGCGATGAATCTCGGCGTCGATCCGCGTCACGCCGATCAGATGGTCCGTGGCGTCGTCACGCTTCCAAATGGTACAGGCCGCACGTTGCGCGTCGGCGTTTTCGCGCGCGGTGCCAAGGCAGAAGAAGCCAAGGCTGCGGGTGCCGATGTTGTCGGTGCTGAAGAACTCGTTGAAAAGGTCCAGGGCGGCACGATCGATTTCGATCGTTGTATTGCCACGCCGGACATGATGCCGCTCGTCGGTCGCCTCGGTAAGGTGCTCGGCCCGCGCGGCATGATGCCGAACCCGAAAATCGGCACGGTGACGATGGACATCGCCAACGCCGTCAAGGGTGCCAAAGGCGGTTCGGTTGAATTCCGCGTCGAGAAAGCGGGAATCATCCAGGCCGGTATTGGCAAGGCATCGTTCTCGGAAGAAAAGCTGGTGCAGAACGTCAAGGCGCTCGCGGACGCTGTTGCGAAAGCAAAGCCTGCAGGCTCCAAGGGCACCTACATCCAGCGCGTTGCGGTCTCATCGACGATGGGTCCGGGCGTGAAGATCGAGCCGGGTACGCTGTCGTCCTGATCGGTCTTTTGAATTGAAGTTGAAAGAACGGAGCGGGCCAACGCCGCTCCGTTTTTCGTTTTAAGTTGCAGTG
>JBBRGE010000101.1:0-7374 GCA_038241045.1 Hyphomicrobiales bacterium
GCACTAGCAGCAGGAGAGATGACGCGCCGTCACGCAAAACTAAAGCGATGGTATTGGAGTGAAAAAGTGCGACCGATATTCCCACGGCATTTGCGGCGATGGCGGCGGCGACTTGGGCTCGGCTAATGCTTCCATAATTGAGACCTACTTCGTACTCTGCGTAAAGGAGCGAAGTGAATAGTCCCACAATACGATAGAAGAGAATTGCCGCGGGAAGCCAGGGACCGGTAGGAAAGAGAGATAGAGCAAATACCTTCCCAGCCGCAAGTAGTACAAGCAGAATGCAAATCGCTGCTATGGCTTGGAGTACAACGCAGATCAAAGCCGCGTCATAGACGTCACGCTCTGCCCGATACCGGATGACAGCTTGGTTGAATCCGAAATTGATAAAAGCAAATCCAATATCAATTATTACAACGCACGTTGCGTAGGTCCCGACGACCTGGGCACCGAGGACTCTGGCCATAACAAGCAGGCCCACAAAATTCACCGCGGCGACAAGTGTATTGCCCGCCAATA
This sequence comes from Hyphomicrobiales bacterium, assembly GCA_038241045.1. Lineage (GTDB taxonomy): Bacteria > Pseudomonadota > Alphaproteobacteria > Rhizobiales > Xanthobacteraceae > Afipia. Next base: position 520 of record JBBRGE010000101.1, read on the forward strand.
CAACGGCCAGCTGTTTTCGAAATGGCGTGTTCCAGTTGAACAATCTAGGGAGTAAAAAGTCTTTGGTAGCTAGATCTAACCCTAGGCCATGTATATGTCGCAAGAACATGTTCGCGTCCCGCGATTCCCAAGGTCTCTCGCAATGTCGCGTCCGCACACAATCTTAGAACCGCATCGGCTAGACGTTTGGAGTTTTCGGGGGGCACTAGAAGCCCGAACGTTCCCTTACAGGTGAGTTCGCTAGGCCCAGAACGGCAATTCGATGCCACTATGGGCTTGCCCAAGGCCATCGCCTCCAATGCAACATTTGGAAACCCCTCGAAGCGGGAAGGGATCACCACAATGTCTGCCCATTTGTAGTAGGGAAAGGGGTTGGAGGTTGATGGCTCCAATAGCACTTGCCCGGGTCGAAAGCGAAGACCCTTTGTGAGTTGCTCAAGCTCCATCCTTAACGGGCCATCCCCGACGATTACGAGGCGCCAGGCGCAAAGTGGCTCGAGTTGAGCAACCGCCGCCAATAGAATGTCGAATCCCTTTTGATAGTCGAGGCGACCGACACACACAAGGCGGACCTCGCGCCCCGATTCTAAAGAGTTCCGTAAGGGGGCCGCTCCAAGTTCATTCAATCGATCAACGTCAACGATGTTTGGTAGTAGGGCGTAATGATTCTTTCGTCCCAAATATCGCCGAAGAAAATGCAAGGATTTCTCCGAATTAGCCGTGATGACGTCCGCGCGGACGTATATGCGTTTCACAAGCATCTTTAGCAGCCAGCGTCGCGCCCGCGAAACGCCGGGGCGACCAAGCATTGCTGGAAGAAAGTTGCGCTCGCTCACGGCGACTCTGAGATCTGGGATGCCAACCGACGCCACGATCGCGACTAGATTGGCGTACATAGACCAACCGCAAAGAAGACGCGGCCGCCATTTCAATATTAGCTGTCTGACCTTCCACCAGAGCAGTGGGCTCGATGCCGACTGTCCATCGAGATAAAAGATTTCGATCTTTCTGCTGAGTTCGTCCTGAAGCGTTCTCGTGCCTTGACTTAACACTCCAACAGCTACTTCCGCCCCATCCTCGGCAAGATGGGTCGCCGCCTTTATTAACGACCTCTCAGCACCACCCAAGTTGAGCGTCGGAATCAGGAACAGTACCCGTTCACTCACTTGGCACCGATCTTTCTCGCATGCACACAGTACCCATTGGTCCACAGCATGAACGCGCGCGAGGCCCCTCGCAATTTAGTTAAAGGTATGAATCTCGCAGAGGACCAATTTGAAGTAACGAACACGAGGTACGCCAACATCTCAACAATCTTGAGAGCTGGACGGCAAATTAAGAAATTATAAATCGCCCCCACCAGAGGCAAGCGCGCAGGTAATTCAATCGCCGCAGAGGCCAATTGCAACAACATAGTGAACAAGACGCAAAACACCCCGCCCCGACGGGCCAACATGACAACTTCAAACCCACACCTTTCAAGCAATGCCCGAATTCCGAATTCGGTTGGTCGAAAATAGTCAAAGGGGATTTCGTGGACTGCGTAATGCAACGGCACTGTCAAGAAAAGCGCGCCCCCTACCTTTGTAACCCTCGACAGTTCGCGAATAACTCGCTCCGGAAACTCGGTGTGCTCTAGCACCTCTGCCAAGAGTACCTTGTCGAACAAATTGGCTGTGAAAGGCAACGCATTGGCATTTGCGAGTACGGCCGTGCTCGCCCCCCTTCTTTCGATGTCAACCGAGAACACCGCTCGGTGGGTGCCTCGACTCAATAGCTCAAGGTAGGGAGATTGCCCGCAACCAAGATCCAGAACCTTGAATTCGGCAAGAACATCCCAGCCCGAAGTCCAGCGTTCGATATCCGACCGAATGAAATAATCATTAGCGCTTTTCAAGGTTTATTGAAACCCACTTCGCCATCGCGAATATGTTCCACAGAATGCTCCAATGCACAGCTCGACATTGATAAGCGCCCCAGAGCCTCTTTATCTCGTTGTCGTCCCAAAGGTCATACTGCCTTACAGAGTCGATTGCTTCTAGAAACCACTTTTCAAGACCTTTGCGAAGCCATGCGTCCACTGGAAAGCCGAATCCCTGCTTGCTTTGAAGCAGAATTTCCCTCGGAAACGCGATGGGGACCGAAGTTCCGAGCAACGGCTTGATGGTGCGGCCGCGCTTTTTTACCGCTGACCCCATGGAAAACACAGCCTCAAAGAGACGGGATTCCAAGAAGGGCGCACGCAACTCGAGAGAATGTCGCATTGAGAAATTGTCGATATCGCGCAGGAGTTGGGCGCGCATATATACCGACGACTCAAACACCGTGGCCTGCTGGAAGTTATCAAACTCGTCCTTAGTGGCCGGATAGCGCGCGTCGACTGCCGAGGAGCTCAAATTGGCCTTGATCCGATTCGAGGACGAAAGAATTTGGCGCGCATTTCTCCATGGCACGGAATTTCTGCAGGCCTGATATGCCCGTAACTTGGGGCTGCCTTTGTCAGACATGTGCAAAATCCGAGACAATTTCAATCGCTCGCCGAGGTAAGGCGTTAGCCGATCTAGCAGCGAAGGATTGATCGCCGCCTGCAGAAATTTCGAGGTGGTCGACCACGGGCCAAGTCGCTGAAATGACTGATACCCGCCAAACAACTCATCTCCCCCAACTCCACTTAGCCACGCTTTGATTCCAAAATCTTTCGCAGCATTGCAAACAAAGAAGGTGTTATAGCCGTCACCTGTGGGTTGGTCCATACAATTAAAGAAGTCGTTGAGCTTCGACTCAAACGAATCTTGCGTTACTACGTGCCTGTGAACTGTGGCCCCATAGTGTCGCGCCACCGTGAGTGCTTTCGAGTACTCCGAGAATCCTTTTTCTTCAAAATCGATGCAAACGGCTAACGTCTGTGGATGACCTAAGGCGGCGCAGCACGCCATCAGTGCGCTCGAATCAAAGCCCCCGCTAAGAAAAAGGCCAACAGGTACGTCACTCACAAGGCGCGATCTAACCGCAGACATAAGAAGCGCCCTCGTAACGGGAGTTGCGAGGCTCGCTTCCGTCGATTGATCTGCATCCAATTGGAGTTCGCTCAGAGACCAATATTGCTCTTCTCGAATTGGATGCCCTGGGTTAAACGTCATTGTCCGCCCGGGCTGCAACGCATACACATCTTGAAAAATCGTCTGCGGCGGCGCTACGCTTCCCATAACGTGAAATAACGCGATTGCCTCTGGATTCAAGGACCATGGCTTTTCAGGAAGCAGCTGCCGGAGGGCCTTGATCTCTGAGGCGAACGCAAAATGATCTTGATCGAATCGGAAATACAGCGGCTTCTCGCCGAACCGATCTCTCGCCAACAAGAATTGCTTGGATTCGAGATCCACGTGAGCAAAGGCAAACATCCCATCGAGCCAACTCACGCAGTCGGCGCCGAACTTGCTCAACAAATACAACAATACCGCTGTGTCACTGTTACCGTTAACCGAACCGTCTTGCGGGCAATAGCGAAGATATAAACTCCGAAAATTGTAGATCTCACCGTTAAATACGATGGCATGTTTCCCGTCATTCGAAAGCATTGGTTGGCTAGCAGCCGCGGAGACATCGATGATGGACAACCGAGTGTGGCCGAGAGCTATATCGTCGGAAACAAATTGTCCATTTCCATCGGGCCCACGATGCAGTAACGACAAAACGGCCGCGCCGATAAACTCACGAATGCGGTCCCGGTAATTCCTATCGTTACTCCAAACTCCAGCTATTCCGCACAAGTGAATTGCCTCATTGCAAGGATTTGAGCAACTGCACACTGAATCAGTATTATTTGAATCAGTATTATTGGACTCGTTCGTTCCGGGACAACATTTAAGGAGCTTACACTCGTGTAGTTTGTGAAACGCGAAGAATTCGATCCTCCCCGTGTCCGTTCATCGAGAGGCGTCGTCGGCTCCCACTCGGACCGCCAATTTGCGAGGCGAAAGGACGGGCTTGGTCACCAGCATGCGACGGCAACCCGAGTATTCAAGTGATGCCATGATTCTTTACTGCACTTAATCGTCAGGGGCGATTTTACCTGCCACTCCTGATTCCATTTATTTGGCCCGAGGGTAGGAGTTGAATTGGGGTGTTTTGCGGGAAGCACTAATGCAGCAATAGCGGTCACCTTCGATAGGATCCGCCAAGGGCATGAAACTGATCTTCTTCAACCGCTTCTTCCATCCGGACACCTCCGCCACCAGCCAGATCCTCTCGGACCTTGCGTTTCACCTAGCTGCACGCAACCGCATCGTGCACGTCGTCACCAGCCGTGTCCCTGGTGGCGAGAGCGCGCTGGATGTGATCGGTGGTCTTACCGTGCATCGCGTGGCCGACGCATCGCCGGGCACGCACAACTTAATGCATCGCGCCTTCGCATACCTGCGCTACTACCGCGGCGCACGCAAGCTGGCCGCTGAGCTGATTGCGCCCGGCGACGTGATCATCCTCAAAACGGATCCCCCAATGCTGAGCGCTGTCGTGGGTGCGATCGCCGCTCGCAGGCACGCAATGCTCGTCATCTGGCTGCAGGATATCTTTCCCGAGGTGGCGCAGCGATACGGCATTCCCGGCACGGGTGGAGTCACAGGCAACTTGCTGCGCAGGTATCGCAACCGCTCCCTCAGGATGGCGACATGCATAGTCGTGATCGGTGAGCGCATGGCCACTCACGTTAGGAACGTGCTCGGCTCCGTGCCCGCCGGAAAGATCAAGGTGATCCACAATTGGGCCAACGGCGAGCTGATCTGTCCTGTGGCACCTAAGGACAACGCGCTGCGCCACAAGTGGATGTTGCAAGAGATGTTCGTTGTGGGCTACTCCGGCAACCTTGGCCGCGTGCATGAATTCGAGACGCTCCTTAGCGCGGCGAGGATTCTGCGCGACACTGACCCCGATATCTGCTTCCTGATCGTCGGTCGCGGTCCCCGCCTGCGGCAGGTGATGACGAGCGCACGCAGACAGGGCCTGACGAACATGCGCTTTGAGCCGCACCAGGACCAAGACATGCTGTCGCTCAGCCTTGCGCTCCCGGACGTACACGTCTGTACCTTGCACCCGGTTTTCGAAGGTCTTGTGCAGCCGAGCAAGATCTACGGGGTGATGGCGGCAGGACGCCCCACGCTTTTCATTGGCGATCCGGCCGGTGAGACCGCGCAGATCCTCGACGAATCCTGCGCGGGGATCACAGTTCCTTCCGGCGAGAGCCACAAGCTCGCTTCCGCGATCCGCATGCTTCGCGACGACCCAACACGTCGCAAGTCCATGGGTGAAAGTGCACGTGCTGCCTTCGAATCCAGATACGACCGTAGCATTGCATTTGCCCACTGGGAAGCATTGCTGAACGAACTCATGCCGTGACGGCTACCCTTTATTTCATTCGCAACCCATTATTTTAATAGTGGATTCTCCTCCAGCTCCGTGCTATTTTGCATCGCATGAGCGGCGGTAACGACCTTCTTTGGCTTGTGGCACCCACCTTAGCGTTCCTCGCCGGAGGCGCAGCTACGCTCGTGCTAGCGCGCGCTGCGAGCACCCTCCGGCTCATCGATGAACCCGGTGGACGCAAGGCGCACGGCCGGCCGGTTCCCCTCGTGGGTGGCCTCGCGATCTTCCTCGCGCTCCTCGCCGGCACGGTCATCGTCGACATCGGCGCCAGCGCGGGTTACTTCCTCTTCGCGCTCTCCATTGTGATCGCGGCCGGCATGTGGGACGACGTCGCCGAGATTTCCCCGCGCGTGAAGTTCGCCATCCAGATCATGGCCTCGGGCGTGATGATCTGGGGCGCGGGCGTGGAACTCACGTCCGTCGGCAACCTGCTCGGCTGGAAATCCATCGGTCTGTGGATCTTCGCGATCCCGATGACGGTCTTCGCGATCGTGGGCGTGGTGAATTCGATCAACATGGTCGACGGCCTCGGCGGCTCCGTCGCCTTCGTCGCATTCGCCTGGTATTGCGCGGTGGCGGCGCAATCGGGCCTCGAGGTGCAATTTAAGACTGCGCTCATCTTCTGTGGGGCGATCGCCGGCTTCCTCCTCTTCAACCTGCGCTTTCCGTGGCAGCCGCGGGCCAAGGTGTTCCTCGGCGACGCGGGCAGCCTCATGATCGGCTTCGCGCTCGGCTGGTTCGCGATCGACCTCACGCAGGGCGCAGGCCGAACGTTCCCGCCCATCGCGGCGCTCTGGGTGCTTCTGCTGCCGCTTGCCGACTGCGTCTCGCTCATGCTTCGCCGCGTGCGAGCCCGCAAGAGCCCTTTCGTCGCCGACAACCATCACATCCACCACTACCTCCTCGCACGTGGGCTCACGCATGGGCGGACGCTGGGGATCATCGTCACGCTCTCCGTCGCGTTCGGCGCGGTCGGTTATTTGGGCTGGCGCCTCGGCGTGTCCGAGACTGCGCTCTTTTGGCCGTTCTTCTTCGGTTTCTGGGCCTATCACTTCTGGATCAAGCGGGAATGGCAGCGCCTCGATACCAGCACCACCACTGCCGGACCAACCCCTGTTGCGGATGCAACAGGGAGCAAGAGCTATCTTGCTCTCAGCTCTGATTCGCCGCTGTAGACTGGAATTCCCCATGCGTTCCCTCCTGTTTGTATGCACGGCCAACATCTGCCGCTCGCCCATGGCGGAGGGCATCTTTCGCGGCTTACTCGCCGCATCCGGAACAGAGAAGGACTTCGTGATCGACTCAGTGGGGACGCACAATTACCACGTCGGCGAGCCGCCTTTCCCTGCCGCTGTCACGATTGCAAAGCACCGCGGCTATGAGATCGCGCACCTCGTGTCTCGCCGCATTTCCCCCGAGGATTTCGACCGCTTC
>JBBRGE010000102.1:0-7337 GCA_038241045.1 Hyphomicrobiales bacterium
GAAGAACGTGCATCCCGGCAAGATCGTCTCCACCACGCAAGAAGTCGAAGTGCAGGTTCTCGAAGTGGATTCGGCCAAGCGCCGCATCTCGCTCGGCCTCAAGCAGACCATGCGCAACCCCTGGGAAGTCTTCATCGAGAAATTCCCGGTCGGCGCGACCGTCGAAGGCGAAGTCAAGAACAAGACCGAATTTGGTTTGTTCCTCGGCCTCGACGGCGACGTCGATGGTATGGTCCATCTGTCCGACCTCGACTGGAAACAGCCGGGCGAACAGGTCATCGACAATTTCAAAAAGGGCGACATGGTCAAGGCCATCGTTCTCGATGTCGATGTCGAGAAGGAACGTATCTCGCTTGGCGTCAAGCAGCTTGAAGGCGACCCGTTCGCCGAGCCGGGCGACGTCAAGAAGGGCGCAGTCGTGACGTGCGAGATCACCGAAGTGAAGGATACCGGTATCGAAGTTCTGATTACCGGCACCGACTTCACCACCTTCATCAAGCGATCTGAACTCGCCCGCGATCGCGGGGATCAGCGCGCCGAGCGTTTCGCAGTCGGCGAAAAGGTTGACGCCCGCGTCATCCAGTTCGACAAGAAGGCGCGCAAGGTTCAAGTCTCAATCAAAGCGCTTGAAGTTGCCGAAGAGAAGGAAGCGATCGCTCAGTACGGTTCCTCCGATTCGGGCGCGACGTTGGGCGATATTCTCGGCAACGCTCTCAAGAAGCGCGACAAGTAAGCCAATCAACCGCGTCCGCGGGTTGTGACATCAATGAGGGCTCCGGGTAATCCGGAGCCCTTTTGTTTTGGCGCGCAGCTTTGTCTTGCTGTGTCGGATTTCGGGCGTAGCCTTGTTTTCTCCAAATTGAATAGCAATTGATGTAATCATTGCACTTCAAATCAACGCTGCGCCGACATATCCGTTTTCCCGAAGCGGTTCTGTGCGAGGAGAGCTCAATGCCATCCGATTCCGATGTGATTGTCGACCGTCGCCGCATGCGCCGGAAGCTGACCTTCTGGCGCGTGCTTGCAGCACTTGGCGTCATCGCTGCGACAGTCGCTGCCGGGGTGCTGGCAACGCCGGGAGGCCGCGGCGCACTCACCGGTTCGAACGCGATTGCGCGCGTCAAAATCGACGGTCTGATCCGCAGTGATGCTGCGCGCGTCGAGGCGCTCGAGCGGCTGGAGAAATCGACGGCTTCCGCTGTGATCGTTCACATCAATTCGCCGGGCGGCACTACGGCAGGCTCTGAGCAGCTTTACGATTCCCTGACGCGCCTGAAAGCCAAGAAGCCACTGGTCGTGGTGGTCGAGGGATTGGCGGCTTCGGGCGGATACATTGCCGCACTTGCGTCGGACCAAATCATCGCGCAACAGACCGCGCTGGTCGGATCGATCGGAGTTCTGTTTCAGTACCCCAATTTCACGGACCTCATGAAGACAGTCGGGGTGAAGGTTGAGGAAGTTAAATCCTCGCCGTTGAAGGCTGATCCGAATGGCTATGAGCCGACGAGTCCTGTAGCGCGCGCGGCACTCGATGCTTTGGTGAAGGATTCCTACGGCTGGTTCCGTGGTTTAGTGAAGGATCGCCGAAAGATGGACGAAGCTACGCTGCAGACGGTGGCTGACGGGCGTGTCTTTACGGGCCGTCAGGCGGTTGGCCTCAAACTCATCGACCAGTTGGGCGATGAAAAGACCGCGGTGGCATGGCTGGTTTCCGAAAAGAAGATCGACAAGGAATTGCCCGTGAAAGATTTCAAGCTGTCGCCGCGCTTTGGCGACATGACTTTCCTGCGCGCGACGGCTGCGGTCGCGCTCGATACGCTGGGTCTCGGCTCATTCGCGCGTCAGCTCGAACAATCCGGCGTCGTGCAGGCGGTCGATCGTTTCGGCCTCGATGGCATGCTTGCGCTGTGGCAGCCGGCTTCTGGCAACTGAATGTCTGAATCTTGTTTCAGCCATTTCGCGCCGCACAGGAACGGATGGGCCAAGACCGGTTTGTGGTCTTTGTCACGCGATTTAGCGGCCAGCTGTTTTCAATTAGCCGCTTGACAGTCCAAGGCTTTTTCAAGGAAATGGTTTTCCGCTAGCTACGGATCCAGTATTTCAATGATCAAATCCGAACTTGTTCAGCGCATTGCCGAGCACAACCCGCATCTCTATCAGCGAGATGTCGAAAATATCGTGAATGCGATTCTCGATGAAATCGTAGCGGCCCTCGCGCGCGGTGACCGCGTCGAGCTGCGAGGGTTCGGTGCGTTCTCGGTCAAGCATCGCCCTGCGCGCGCGGGACGTAATCCGCGCACCGGCGCGCATGTTCCGGTGGAGCAGAAAAGCGTGCCGTTTTTCAAGACCGGCAAGGAAATGCGCGAACGTCTTAATCGCGATTCTGGCAGCGACGCCGCCGCGACGTAATCCGTTCCTTCGCTGCCACGAAGTCGCGAGGACACACGATGATCCGCAAGATTCTTAACGTGCTGGTGGTCTTTCCACTCGCAATTGTTTTCATCGTATTTGCCGTGGCCAATCGCCATTCGGTGATGCTGTCATTCGACCCCTTCGATTCGGCCGATACGGCGCTCGGTTTCTCCTTGCCGCTTTTCGTCGTCATTATTGCGACCGCAATGTTCGGCGTTGCAGTCGGCGGTGTCGCGACGTGGTTCGGTCAGTACAAATGGCGACGCGCGGCGCGCCGCAACGAGGACGAAGCGCGCAGTGCACGTGCGCAATTGGCCGACCTTCGCGGGCGCTCTCAGAGCGCTGGACAATTCGGCGAACCGCAGGTTCCGGCTTTGCGCCGTGACGATCGCCAGCTTGCCGTTCAGAGCCCGCGATATGGGGCAATCGTGCAAGACAAGCCCGGCGCGACGTTGTAGAACGCGGCCCTAATCCGAGTTTACGGTCGGCCAGCCCTTGGGGCTCGAACTGATATTGAAAATGTCGATTGCAATCAAAATTTGCGGACTGTCGACGCGCGAAACCCTTGAGGCTTCGCTTGAGGCAGGCGCCGACATGGTGGGTTTCGTGTTCTTCGAAGCTTCGCCCCGTCATGTCAGTCTCGGCACAGTGCGCGAACTTGGGCAGGCCGTCAAGAAGCGCGCGCAAAAGGTGGCGCTGACAGTTGATGCGGATGATGCGACATTGTCGAACATCGTCGAGACGCTGCGGCCAGATATTATTCAATTGCATGGCAACGAAAGCATCTCGCGCGTCCGCGATATCAAGCAAACGTTCGGCAATCCGGTGATGAAGGTGATCGCGGTCGGGACAGCTCACGATCTCGATGTGCTTCCCGGCTTTGCGGAAGTCGCCGATCGCATCCTGTTCGATGCGCGTGCGCCGAAAGATGCCACTCGGCCCGGCGGACTCGGCGCGCCTTTTGACTGGAATCTGCTGGCGCGCATCGATCTGAAAATTCCGTTTATGCTCTCCGGCGGTCTGAATGCCGCCAACGTTGCTGAAGCGATCCGCACCACGCGCGCCAGCGGTGTTGATGTGTCTTCGGGTGTGGAAAGTGCACCGGGTGTTAAAGATGTTGAGATGATCCGAGCGTTCATTCGCGCCGCGCGCGCGGCCGATAGCGTCACGCCAGACCAGAAAGTCGCAAACCGGGCATGAGTATTTCGCTTCCCAATTCGTTCCGTTCCGGTCCCGACGAGCGCGGGCATTTCGGCATTTTCGGCGGGCGCTTCGTTGCCGAGACGCTGATGCCGCTGATCCTCGATCTCGAGAAGGCCTATGCGGATGCAAAGTCCGACCCGTCGTTTCAGAAGGAAATGAACGGTTACCTCAAGGACTATGTGGGCCGCCCATCGCCGCTGTATTTTGCCGAGCGTCTCACGGAGCATCTGGGTGGCGCTAAAATCTATTTCAAGCGCGAGGAGCTGAACCACACCGGTTCGCACAAGGTCAACAACGTGCTCGGCCAGATCATGGTGGCGCGGCGCATGGGCAAGAAGCGCATCATCGCCGAGACTGGCGCCGGACAGCATGGCGTTGCCACCGCCACGCTTTGCGCACGCTTCGGTCTGGAATGTATCGTCTATATGGGCGCGGTCGATGTGGAGCGGCAGCAGCCAAATGTCATTCGCATGGAAATGCTCGGCGCCAAGGTCGTGCCGGTGCAGTCCGGCTCGCGCACACTCAAGGACGCGATGAACGATGCGTTGCGCGACTGGGTGACAAACGTGTCGAACACATTCTATTGCATCGGCACTGTCGCCGGCCCGCACCCCTATCCGATGATGGTACGCGATTTCCAATCGATCATTGGCACCGAGACGCGCGCGCAGATGCAGGAGGCTGAAGGTCGCTTGCCGGATTCGCTGATCGCCTGCATTGGCGGCGGCTCCAACGCGATGGGATTGTTCCATCCGTTCCTCGACGATCCCGGCATCGAGATTTTTGGTGTTGAGGCGGCGGGGCACGGCCTTACACAATTGCATGCGGCGTCGATCGCGGGTGGCCGCGCCGGGGTATTGCACGGCAATCGCACATACCTCTTGATGGATGATGACGGCCAGATCCAGGACGCGCATTCGATTTCGGCCGGTCTCGACTATCCCGGCATCGGTCCAGAACATTCATGGCTTCATGAAACCGGTCGCGTCACCTATTTGTCGGCGACCGACGAGGAGGCGCTGTTGGCGTTTCAATTGCTGTCACGTCTCGAGGGCATCATTCCTGCGCTTGAACCCGCGCATGCCATCGCCAAGGTCATGGACCTCGCGCCAAAACGGCCGAAGGATCATTTGATGGTGGTGAATTTGTCCGGTCGCGGCGACAAGGACGTGCCGCAGGTCGGCGATATTCTTAAAGGTAAAAAGAAGTGACCACGCGCATCGACACGCGATTTGCCGAACTCAAGACAGAAGGCCGCGCGGCTTTCGTGACTTTTTTGATGTGCGGCGATCCCGACATGGCGACTTCCCTCGCCATCATTAAGGCGTTGCCGAAAGCGGGTGCGGATATCATCGAGATCGGCATGCCGTTCACCGACCCAATGGCGGATGGGCCGGCGATCCAGGCGGCAGGTCTGCGCGCGCTGAAAGCCGGCATGACACTGCAGAAGACGCTTCAGGTTGTGCGCGACTTCCGCAAGGACGAAGCTGCGACGCCGATTGTGCTGATGGGTTACTACAATCCGATTTATATTTACGGCGTCGATAAATTTCTCACCGATGCAAAATCCGCCGGAGTCGATGGCCTCATCATCGTAGACCTTCCGCCGGAGGAAGATACTGAGCTCTGTATTCCGGCGATGAAGGCGGGATTGAATTTCATTCGCCTTGCGACGCCAACGACCGACGACAGGCGTCTTCCCGCTGTGCTTGCGAACACATCGGGCTTTGTCTATTACGTTTCGATCACGGGAATTACCGGAAGCGCCAGCGCTGCAACGTCGGATGTCGCGTCTGCGGTGGCGCGCATCAAGCGCCACACCAAATTGCCGGTCTGCGTCGGGTTCGGCATTCGGACACCGGAAGCAGCCCGCGAGATCGCGCAAGCGGCGAACGGCGCAGTGGTGGGTTCGGCCTTAATCGATGTGCTGCGCGCCACCCTAGACGCAGATGGTAAGGCCACCGCGAAAACGGTTTCATCTGTGGCCGATTTCGTGTCGTCACTGGCGCAGGGCGTGCGCGGCGCGAAGCAGGCCGCCGAATAGGCTTTTGCACCAAGCGATTTATTGCTGACTTGCAGGGTTGCCGGGGTCCGTCCCGGCGTCCATATATTCATCTCAGCAAGACGGAGCCCGTCATGAACTGGTTGACCAACGTCGTCCGGCCGAAAATCCGAAATATTCTCAAGCGCGAGACGCCGGAGAATCTCTGGATCAAATGCCCGGATTCCGGCCAGCTCGTTTTCTACAAGGATGTCGAGCAGAACCAGTTCGTCATTCCGGGCTCAAACTATCACATGCGTATGGGCGCGGTGGCGCGGCTGAAATCGATCTTTGACAATGAGACTTGGCTCGACGTGGCGCTCCCCGACGTGAGCGCCGATCCGTTGAAGTTTCGCGACGAACGAAAATATGCCGACCGCATCAAGGATGCGCGCGCCAAAACCAATCTTCATGATGCGGTGAAAGTTGGCTACGGGAAACTTGAAGGTAATGGCGTCGTCGTTGCCGTGCAGGATTTCGATTTCATGGGCGGGTCGCTTGGGATGGCGGCGGGCGAAGCCGTCGTCACGGGGCTTGAGCTTGCGGTCGAAAAGAAGACGCCTTTCATTATCTTTGCGGCGTCAGGCGGCGCGCGGATGCAGGAAGGTATTCTCTCGCTGATGCAGATGCCACGAACCACCGTCGGCATCCAGATGCTGCGTGAAGCCAAGCAACCTTATATCGTCGTGCTGACGAATCCCACCACCGGCGGCGTGACCGCGTCCTATGCAATGCTCGGAGATGTGCAAATCGCGGAGCCGGGCGCATTGATAGGTTTCGCCGGCGCACGCGTAATCGAGCAGACCATTCGTGAGAAACTGCCGGAAGGTTTTCAGCGCGCCGAATATCTAAAAGAGCACGGCATGGTGGATATGGTGGTGCATCGCCACGATCTGCGCGCCACGCTCGCGCGGCTGTGTCGTTTGCTCACGCGCGCACCCGCCGCTGAAGGGTTCACGTCCGAGCGTCCCATCGTTGTATCGACGCCGCCGGACGCGCCTGCGGTGGCTGCGTCGCCCGCGTGAGTTCGCCTGCGGCCGGGCCATCGCCCTCTTATAACGATCTCCTCGCGCGGCTCGCGTCACTGCATCCCAAGCGAATCGATCTGACACTTGATCGCATGTGGGGCATTCTCGCGCGGCTCGATCATCCAGAGAAAAAGATTTCGCCGGCGATTCACGTCGCCGGCACCAACGGCAAGGGTTCGACCGTTGCGTTTCTGCGTGCAATTCTCGAATCCGCCGGATTGCGCGTTCATGTCTACACCTCGCCGCATCTCGTGCGATTTAACGAACGATTTCGCCTCGGCAAAGTCGGTGGCGGCGTTCTCGTCAGCGACGAAGAACTGCGCAGTGCGCTCGATCATTGCGAACGCGTCAATGGCGGCGACTCCATCACCATTTTTGAAATAGAAACTGCTGCGGCGTTTTATCTGTTCGCGAAACATCCTGCAGATGTTGTTCTGCTTGAAGTTGGCCTTGGCGGGAGGCTTGACGCCACGAATGTTATCGACAAACCGCTTGCCAGCGTCATTGCGCCAATCGGAATGGATCACATCGAGTTTTTGGGCGATACGCTCATCAAGATCGCGACCGAGAAAGCTGGGATCATCAAGAAAAACGTGCCGGTGATTTGCGCGGAGCAATCCGCTGAAGCCACTGCCGTGATCGAGCAGACCGCA
>JBBRGE010000103.1:0-7331 GCA_038241045.1 Hyphomicrobiales bacterium
GACGACGGAGGTGGTCACATTGGGCGGCGGCACGAAGGCGGCTGGCGAAATATCGAAAAGGATTTTCGTCTCGGCGCGCCAATTGGACAGAACGCCGAGTCGCCCATAGGCCTCGTCATCGGCATGCGCGACGATGCGCTCATCGACCTCGCGCTGAAACATCAGCACCATCACCTCAAACCATGGCGGCCACGGCTCGGCGCTCAGCCAGTCGATCAGCAAAACGGTCGCGATGTTGTAGGGTAGGTTGGCAACGATTTTTGCGCGCTCGCCGCCCAAAAGAGGCCGCGGGTCGAACGTCGTGGCATCGGCGTTGACGATGTCCAGCCGCCCCGGATAGCGTTGCGCGATTTCTTCGAGCGCAGGGATCGCGCGCTCATCGCGTTCGACCGCGATCACGCGCTTGGCACCGAGCGACAGCAGCGCGCGTGTCAACCCGCCGGGACCGGGGCCGACCTCAACGACGGTGGAATTTTCAAGTGGGCCGGCAGCGCGTGCAATGCGCGTCAGCAAATTGAGATCGAGCAGAAAGTTCTGCCCCAACGACTTGCGCGCCGACAATTGGTGGCGGCGGATGACGTCACTGAGCGGCGGCAGGTCGTCGATCGCGCTCATGCCTTTCGAGCGGCCATGCGCGCGGCGAGCTTTATCGCCGCGATCAAACTGGATGGATTAGCCTTTCCGGTGCCTGCGATGTCGAACGCCGTACCGTGATCCGGCGAAGTGCGGATAAAAGGCAATCCGAGCGTGACGTTGACGCCGTCATCGAACGCGATAGTTTTGATCGGGATCAGCGCTTGATCGTGATACATGCAAATCGCGCAGTCGTAGGCCTTGCGCGCGGCTTCGTGAAACATGGTGTCGGCCGATAAAGGTCCGCGAACGTCGATGCCCTCGTTACGCAACGTCGCAACGGCAGGCGCGACGATGGATTGGTCTTCCTTGCCCAGCGATTCATCCTCGCCGGCGTGCGGGTTGAGGCCGGACATCGCAAGACGGGGCTTGGCGATGCCAAATCGCGCTTTCAAATCGGCCGCGACGATGCGCGCGGTCTTGACGATCAGATCGCTCGAAAGTTTTTCGATAGCGGCGCGCAGGCTCAGATGAATCGTCACCGGCACCACCGCAAGCGATGGCGACCACAGCATCATCACCGGCATCGGCGTCTTCCCGTCATGACTTGCGAGTTCGGCGAGGAATTCGGTATGGCCGGGATGCGAAAAGCCGGCCTGATACAAAACACTCTTTGCAATCGGATTTGTCACGATTGCGCTGGCGTGCCCAGCAACGACATCCGCGACTGCGTGGCGAATAGAAGCGATGGCAGCGGGCGCACTGCTGGCGTCTGGCTTTCCCGGCGGCGCAGTAGCATTCAAGCCAACGGGGACGATGGGCAGGGCGTTTGCGAAAATGTTGGCTGCCTGTGCCGCGTCTGTCTCAGTGAAAGCAATGTCGGCGTTGAGCGCCTTCGCACGTGCCTTCATGAAGGCTGAGTCTGCGATCAGATAAAAAGCCGGAAGATCGAGTTCACGCCGCTTGAGCCATGCCGCGATCGTTATGTCGGGTCCGATGCCGGCGGGCTCGCCAAACGTCAACGCGATGGATGTCGTCATGACGCCTGTCCTGGCCGTATCGCCGGGATCATGTCTAGCGCATTTCGATCATGGCGCCCTTGCGGATTTCCTGCAGGTACGACTTCGACTTCGCCTCATATCGCTCGTTATAGATTTTTTCCTTCAGCGCCCGCTTGGCGGGCGTATCCGCCTTGGTTTCATTGCGGCCGCACAGGGCAACCATTTCAATACCCTGTTTGGTGACTTCCGGAGGCGTGAGCTTGCCGATCGGCGTTTTGTCGAGGAGTTCGCGTAAAGGCCCTGGCAAATCAGCGGATGTTTTCGTGACCTGATCGCGGATCGCCGCGTCGCGCATCGAACGAAAAAAATCCGCCGCCTGATCGCAACCGTCGATGCGCCCGCGAAGAAGTTCGGCTTCCTTGCGCCGCAACTCCGTCGCCGATGCGGGCGCGCCGCGCGGCACTACGAGAACGATAGGACGCAGCTTGTATTCAAAGCTCTCGGTCTGTGATTTATCATCCGGACCTTCTTTTTCTCCCATTGCCGCCCTGAGATCTTTGTCCGCTGGCGTTAATGTCGAATTGAAGCGCCCGCGCACAAGATTGCCCCACGTCATGTCGGCCTTCATGCGGGCCTTGAGCGCTTGCGGACGAACGCCACTGTTCTCGAGGGTTTTGGAGAGCTGCTCGTCGTTCATCCGCATGCGGGACGCCATGTTGCTGTAGGCGGCGTCGATGTCGGACGCCGACAAATCGACGCCGTAACGTTTGCCCTCCTTAATCTTGACCTTGTCATTGATCAGTTCGTCGAGCGCATCCTCGCGCGAAATAGTTTTCTTTGTCGTGAGTAGGGTCAGCTTGATCCGCTGCTCGATGTCACCGTTGGTGATTGCTTCGCCGTTGACCATGGCGGCAATCGACTGGGCGTGCATGTCCGATCGCTGAGCTGTGGCAATCAGAACGACGGCAGCGATGGCCGCGATTCTTGCAAGACGAAACAGGAAGGCTGAAGTCATATCAGGCATACCCGGTCGGATTGGTGCGCGAAACATTTTATACGATCGGCCGTCACTGTCGACGACGACGTCGGCACCATCACTGGGTGGTGCCGGCGGATTGCGTGAAGTTTGTGCCGCCGATGGTCCGCAGACCGATCTGCAGCATAATGCGGTGATCGGTGACGGGTGCCAGGCCTGCCGCGCTGACATAGGCGTAGTCGGTGATGTAGTTGAGCGCCAGGATGAAGCAATCGTCCACATAGCCCGCGCCGATGATGTACTGGTTGATCTTGTCGTTGGTGAGATCGTAGCGCGCGCCGCCCGATACCACCCAGTTCTGTGCGACCTTGAACGAGGCGGTTCCAAGGATTCCTTCACGCCGCTGCAGGTAACCCAGTTCCGGTTGGGCATCGTAATTGCCGTAAAGCAGGCTGACCGAAAAGCGGTCGAAATTGGCGCGGCCTTCGGCCTCGAAACGGCGGACCGTAAGCGTTGCTTCGTCGAGCCGGACCCGCGTCGTGAAATTGAACGTCGAGTTCGGCTGATAGGAAACACGTCCGACGTAATCCGAGCGCGGCGTTGCAAGGCCTGAGCTGATGCCAGTGTTGGTCGGATCTGCGACGGCGAAGGAATTCAGGCCGAACAACTGGTAGGACTGGCCGAACAGCACGTTGACGAAGCCGCCGCGGTCGAACTGCGTTGTGGACTGGACGCCGACATTGGCGCGTCCGCCGCCCTCGACACGATCCCAGCCCGAGACTTTATTGACGCTGAACAGGTTGCTGTCGTCGAAGGTGAGGCTCTGTGCGTCCTCGTTCGGCAAACGTCCAGCATTGGTTTCATTGGGCCGGATGATGATCTGGCCGATCGGCTCGATCGTCGTCGACCCCCAAGGCTGCACGTTGATGAATGGGTAGCGATACTCAACGCCCACCGTTGGCATGATGCGCGCGACCTGTGTGGTGCCGGTCGGGACGTAATTTGCAACGCCCGGCTGCGCCAGAATGTCGGCATTGATGAGATCGGCGCGCAGCGAGGCGAATGGTGTGAAGATTTGCCCGATCGGATCGGTGAACGAGCGGCGCCACTGCACTTCGCCCGACAGCCGCGTGTAGCTGCCGGGCGCGCCGCGCAGCAAGCAATTGGCCGGAAGTTTCACGTTTGGATCGGCGGTCGTCGGCAGACACGCGCCGCTCACGACCGCGCTTGGCGTGATAGCGTCGAAGTCCGCTGTTCCGCGGGTGAGACTTGTGAAGTTTGCCTTGTAGCTGACTTCGCCGCCCAGGATGTTGCGGTTGACGATGTTCGAATAGTCGATGACGGGATGCACGTCGGGTATTTGCGCCTGAATGTCGGCACCCGAATAGCCGAGGAAGTGCATGATGCGCGCGTCGAAATAGCTGCGGTTGCCGACGCCGGTCAGGTAAATCTGCGACAGCCCCGTATCGGGCACCAGCAGGAATGAACTCAGCGCGTTGCGATAGGGCCCGAGATTGTAGTCGCGGAAGAACGCGATGTCGGATACCGCGACCGCGTCCCAGCCCCAGACCCATTTGTCGTTGAGCGCTAATTGACCCTTGGTGTCGATGCCGCCGCGAAACTGCCTGTCGCCGGGAAGGCCGCTGAACGCGCCGGGGTCGGACTGACTGATGCCATAGGCGCGGATTTCGTAGGCGCCGTTGATGAGGCGCTGGCGGAATTCGCCTTGTGCAAGCAAACCCTGACGTGAAGTGACGCGCGGTGTCAGCGTCAGGTCGTAGTCGGGTGCGAGCGCGAAATAATATGGCACCTCGACGCCGACGCCCGTGAGAGTGTTCGACATGTAGTTCGGCGTCAAAATGCCGGACTTGCGTTTGACCGTCGGATCGGGTGTCGAGAAATAGGGCAGAAACGCAATCGGCTGGCCGAAGAATTCGAGGCTTGCGTTCTCGAAGTACATCATCTTTTCGGTCTGATTGTGGATGATGCGAGCGCCCTTGACCTGCCACAGCGGCGGCTTTCTCGGATTGTCCTTGCAGGCGGCGCAGGCGGTGTAGACGCCATTCTGGAAAATCGTGATGTCGCCATTAGTGCGGTCTGCGCGCGTCGCGGCCATGCGCGTGGCGTCCGCCGTATCGAGACGTAGTGAGTCGACGAAGCCGTCGCGATAGTCGTCGGAGAGGTCGAGAAGGTTTGCGTAGGTGATCCTGCCCTCAACGTCGGTGAGGCGGACGCTGCCTTCGGCATGCAGGCGTTTGGTTTTCTGATCGTAGATGACCTTGTCGGCCTCGAGTGTCGAACCGTTCCAGTAAATTTGCACGCTGCCGACCGCCGAGATGCGGTTGTTGTTGTAGTCGTAATTCATCTCGGTTGCCTGAACGAGCATCTGCCCGTCCTTGCCGGCTTTCACGGGAGGCTTCGGCGGCTTCACGACCGGCGGACGCTGGTTGTAGACGAGGGGAACCTGAGCATTCGCGGGAGCGGCGAAAAATCCGCCGGTGGCGGCCGTGAAAATCAGCGCCAGAATAGCCGGCAAGCAGAGGCATTCACGGCGCAAGTGTTTGCGCCGCGTGAACATACGCGTCCGTCCTTGGAGGGCGGCGATAATAGCCACTACCCGTCCTCCTGGTACAGCAAGGCCAAAAAGCCGGAGAGGCCGCCCACGCACACAGGCAGCCATGCGGCAGCCAGCGGATGAAGCAGCTCGGCCTTGCTTAAATCCTCGGTTACTTTCGACAGGACATAAAGCAGAAACCCTGCTGCAACGCCACTTAAAACCATCTTTTGCACGCCGCCGAATCGGAAGAAGCGTAGACTGACGGCCGCTGCAAGTAACACCATTGCGGCAAGCAGAAATGGCCGCGCCAGAAGCTTGTGGTATTGCAGCCGATAGCCCGCCGTTGCTTGTCCCGATTTTTCCGAAGACTTGATGTAATCCGGCAACTGCCAGAACGGAACGGTCTCGGGCGTCGAGAAACTTCCGCGAGCTTGCGCGGTCGTCAGGGTCGTCGCGAGGATGTAGGTGTCTTCCTCGACCAGCGGATTGTCGAGGCCATATCGGCGGACCTTTTTGAATAGCCAGCGGCCCGGTTCCAGCGTGGCTTCCTGAGCTTCGATTCGCTCCTTGAACGGACCGGTCGGCTCGAATCGAAACACGGTCACGCCGGTGAGACGCAGCCCCTGTTCCTGACTGCGCGCGGCGCTGACGATGGTCTGGCCGTCATCGGTCACCTGATTGATCCAGAAATTCGCGCCGTCCGCGCTCGTCGCGTTGCCGCCGGCGAAAATTTTCGTCTCCATGCCTTTGGAGCGTTCCTGCATGTCGGCCGACACCGGATTGTAAATGGTGGTGGCGAACACACCGAGTGCCAGCGCACACAGCAAGGCCGGCGTG
Organism: Hyphomicrobiales bacterium; assembly: GCA_038241045.1. Lineage (GTDB taxonomy): Bacteria > Pseudomonadota > Alphaproteobacteria > Rhizobiales > Xanthobacteraceae > Afipia. The sequence goes on from JBBRGE010000103.1 coordinate 5,945, forward strand.
ATGAACTGCCAGGCGGAAATTCCCGACGCGCGCGCCACGACGAGTTCGAGCCGGCGCGACAATGCGAGAAAACACGACATCGCTCCGATCAGAACGCAGAATGGCATCAGCTTTTCGAGCGACAACGGAACGCGATACAGCGCGACTTGCGCAACGAACAGCCCGGATACGGACGCGACGCTGGCAGCGCGGCGCATCAGCTCGATGTAATCCACGGTGATGATGAGCGTGAAGATTCCGGCGAACACCGCAACCGATGCCAGCACGAAACGTGCTGCCAGATATCGCGCGAGGATGGTCGTCACCATGGCGTGCGCCGCCGCAGCTTGGCATCGGCCGTCGCGCGTTGAGCACGGTCGGCGTCGCTTGCGGCGCGTGTGCCGCGAAAAAAATCGTTGTCGTGCGACGCCATCAGGTAGCGATGTCCCCAAACCCCTAAACCGCTCGAAATCGTCAGCGCGCCCAGACCCCGAATTTGGTGGTCCCCCGTGAGCGCAGCCGGTCTTTCCAGCAGATTGTTATTTCACAGCATCCCTTTGATCGGTCAACAAAATGGCCGCTCTGGGGCTGGCCTTAATACAGGGTTAATAATTCCCCAAACGTGGCTTTGCGGCCACGCAAAAAGCCGGGATTTTTGCCGCGTTTTGGCATGCAAAAACCGCATGCGCCGCGCTTGGCAGGACAGCCCGGAAAGGCTCATAGTGCGTGAGACCCGGCTGGATTCTGCCGTCTTCGCCCCCTATGCCCTTAATTCCCGCTGATTTCCCACTGCTTTTCGGAGGATTTGCCCATGACCGACGCCGTCAAGGTCGGCTTCGTCCCGTTTTCCACAGCCGCCCGCGGCGTGCTTGTCGTGTTTTGTGACGATGCGCTGAAGTGCGGCCCACAGACGGTCAAGGCGCTGGGCGGAGCGGCGGGGATGGTCAAACGCGCCGCCGCAGCCAACCGGTTCAAGGGCAAAAGCGGTGCGATTCTCGACATTCTCGCCCCCGAAAATCTCAAGGTCGGCCGGCTTCTGGTGGTCGGAACCGGCAAACCCGCCGAGTTGAAGGACATCGACTTCATCAAATTCGGCGGCAAGCTCACCGCTAAGGTCAGTGCGGGCACCGATGGCGTCACGATTATCGCGGAGACGGCGTCCGGCGCGATGAAGGCACCTCATGCCGCTGGTTTAGCGTCGGGAATTCGTCTGCGCGCCTATCGCTTCGATCGTTACAAGACCAAAAAGAAGGACGACGACGCTGCACCCTTGAAAGCGCAGTTCTCGATCGCGGTTGCCGACGTTGCGGCAGCGAAAAAAGCATTCACGCCTGAAAATCATATCGTCGATGGCGTCATCATGGCGCGCGAACTCGTCAACGAACCGCCGAATGTTCTCTTCCCCATC
>JBBRGE010000104.1:0-7328 GCA_038241045.1 Hyphomicrobiales bacterium
TGCACGCGCTCGATTGAGGTCGGCTGGCGCAGCAGCGACAGCACGATGTAGGTCAGGATGTTGAGCGAAAGACTCCACAACACGCCGTGAATGAGCGGGCTCAATTCCGCGCCCAACAGTGCTTGTGGCCGCAGCGCCGAAATGCCGAACAGTCCCTCCGCGAGCCATTTGGCACCGAACGGATAGACGTCCGCGAAACTCGGTAAGAACAGCGTGTAGGCCCAGACTGCAAATCCGATCAGCATGCCGCCCATCGCGCCGCGCGCGGTCGCGCGCCGCCAGATCAGGCCACCGAAAAAAGCTGGCGCGAGTTGGGCGATGGCGGCGAACGACAGAAGGCCGATGGCTGCGAGCTGTGTGTTGCCGAGGACGCGGTACTAGAGATAGGCCATTATCATGATGGCGAAGATCGCAATCCTACGAACATTGAGCAGAAATCGAGCAAAATTCGGCTTGCCGTCCGGCGATGTGGGCCTGCGCGCCAGAACGAGCGGCACCACGATATCGTTGGACACCATGATGGCGAGGGCCACGCATTCGACGATCACCATCGCGGTTGCGGCCGAAAGACCGCCGATGAAAACGAAAACGCTGAGAAATTTCGCGTCCGCTGATATCGGCAGCGCAAGCACATACATGTCGCTATCGGAAGCGCCGAACGGAAACGTGACAAGGCCGGCGATGGCGATCGGGATCACGAAAATATTGATGGCGATCAGATACAGCGGGAACAGCCAGCGCGCGCGCCGCACTTCGGCCTCGGTCGAATTTTCGACGACGCTGACGTGGAATTGCCGCGGCAGCAGCATGATCGCCAGAAATGACAGCACCGTCATGGCCAGGAAGTTTCCGATCGATGGCGATGTCTGGATGGCGCGGACCGCCTCCGGCGTTTTCATCGCGCGCTCGATCAGTTCGACCGGCCCGAACATGTAGAAGGTGACGAACGCGCCGGCGACCAGGAAGGCCACCAGCTTGACGATCGATTCCGTCGCCACCGCGAACATCAGTCCATGTTGATGTTCGGTCGCATCGGTCTGCCGTGTTCCGAACAGGATCGCGAAGATTGCAAGCGACGCCGTGACCAGCAACGCGATATCGCCGACATAGGGAATGCTGGAAATATCCTGATCCGAATTCAGGATGGTTTCGAGCGATGATGCGACAGCTTTGAGCTGAAGCGCGATGTAGGGAACGGATCCGATAATGGCGATGCAGGCGGCCGTTCCCGCGACAGCCTGGCTCTTGCCGTAGCGAGCGGCGATGAAGTCGGCGATCGACGTGATGTTCTGCGCTTTGGCCAGACGGATGACCCGCATCAGCACTGGCGTGCAGAAACCGATCATCAGGATCGGCCCGACATAGATCGCGAGAAATTCGACGCTTGTTCGTGTCGCAAGACCAACCGAGCCGAAAAACGTCCATGACGTGCAGTAGATCGCCAGCGATAGCGGATAGATCAATCCGGCGATGCGGCCACGCTGAAGTTGTGTGAGTTTTTCGCCGTAGCTGGCGACCACGAACAGCAGCCCGATATAACCGAACGCAACCGCAATCACGCTCCAGTCGTGCAGCATCTCATTCGTCCTGCGGGCTCTGTCTTTTCGAACGGACTTTAGCCTGCCCTACGCCGAGGTGCACCAAGGCTGCACCTGGTTCAGGCGGGGTACTGCGGGGCTTTAGCGTGCATAAATATTTCGGAAGGCCTTTGACGATGCAGCGAATCAGCATATACACGTAAAAGTTGTATTACGGGAGTAACGCACCCAAGGAGCAGCCGATGGGGCAATTACTGACGATCAGCACGGATTCGCCGATCATTATTGTCGATGACGATGCATCGGTCCGTGACGCACTGTGCCTTCTGTTGAAAATCGAAGGCTTTTCGACGCAGGCATTTGGGGACGGCGGCACGTTCTTCGAGGCGCTTCCCACTGCCAATCCGGTCTGCGTGATCCTCGATCTTCATCTGCCGGGGTTGCCGGGACTGGAGGTGCTGAGGCGTTTGTCCGACACGCGGTTTGCGGCGCCGATTTTCGTCATCTCCGGACAGTCGGACGTCGCCATGGCGGTGGAGGCGATGAAGCTAGGCGCGTTGGATTTTCTGGAGAAGCCATTCTGGTCCAGCGTCATCATCGAGCGAGTGCGCCAAGCGATTATGGCTTATCGCCGTTCGCTGGCGGGTCATATCGATGGGCTTGCGCATTTTCCGGGCCGGCATTTGCTGACGCGGCGCGAGCGCGACGTGCTGGCGCAGGTGGCACGCGGCGCGTCGAACAAGGAGGCGGGCCGGCGGCTTGGCATCAGTCCGCGCACCATCGAGGTTCACCGCGCGCGCATCATGGACAAGCTCGGTGCGCGCAACGCGGCAGATTTGATGCGGATCGTTTTATCGGAGACGCCATTGCGGCCGTCGGAACGACTCGCAATCTGGGTTCAGTCGTCCTGAGATTATTCCGCTGCTGCCGCTTTGGCCTGAAGCGGCAAACCTAGCCGGTCCCACACTTGCACCAGCGCGTCCGCAAGCGCGTCGATCAGGCCGTCATCGTGATAGGGCGACGGCGTGATGCGCAGACGCTCGGTCCCCTTCGGCACGGTTGGATAGTTGATCGGCTGGATATAGATGTCGAACTCTTCAAGCAGGATATCGCAGGCCTGCTTGCAGCGCTCTGGATCGCCCACAAAAACCGGCACGATATGCGTGTCGCTGGCGATCACCGGAAGCCCAGCCGCAGTGAGAATCGATTTAACGCGCGCGGCACGATCCTGATGGCGCTCGCGTTCCCATCGCGACGACTTCAGATGCTTGATTGCGGCGGTCGCCGCCGAACAGATCGCAGGCGGCAATGCGGTGGTGAAAATAAAGCCTGGCGCATAAGAGCGAACCGCATCGACCATCTTGGCGCTGCCGGCGATGTATCCGCCGAGGCAACCGAACGCCTTCGCAAGTGTGCCTTCGAGAACGTCGATGCGGTGCATAACGCCGTCGCGCTCCGCAATACCGCCGCCGCGCGGGCCGTACATCCCGACCGCATGAACTTCGTCCACATATGTCATCGCGCCGTATGTCTCGGCGAGATCGCAGAATTTTTCGAGCGGCGCGACGTCGCCGTCCATCGAATAAAGGCTTTCGCAGACGATCAGCACCGGGCGCTCTGGATTGGCCTTCAGCAATTCCTCGAGATGTGCGGTGTCGTTATGACGAAATACTTTGTATTCGATGCCGGACTGACGAATGCCCTCGATCATCGAGTTATGATTGAGAGCGTCAGATAGAATGAGACAATTCGGAATCAGCTTCGCAATGGTTGCGATGCCGGTCTGGTTCGACACATAGCCCGACGTGAAAACGAGGGCTGCTTCCTTGCCGTGTAGATCGGCAAGTTCATGCTCAAGCTGAATCAGCGAATGATTGGTGCCGGCGATGTTGCGCGTGCCGCCCGCGCCGGTGCCAACGCGTGTTGCGGTCTCGACCATCGCGCCAACCACCTTCGGATGCTGGCCCATGCCGAGATAATCGTTGGAACACCAGATCGCGACGTTCCGCTGGCCTTTCGGCGAATGCCAGATCGCGTGCGGAAATCGCCCCGCGATGCGCTCCAGATCAGCGAACACGCGATAGCGGCGCTCGTCATGAAGGCGCTCCAAAGCAGCGTCGAAGAAGCTGTTGTAATCCATCGCGAAAAACCCGGGCGGGAACTCAAAAACAGGCGGCGACCGATGAGGTCACGGCCTTTTTAGAGCGTTTCCAGCTTTGCTGTCGAGACGAATTTGTCGCTGAATTTGCGGGGCTGGTTCGAAATTCCGCCAGATCAAGCAGACTTGAACTTCAGAATACCGTCGGGTTGCTCGATCGCTTTCAAGCGGCCATGCGCCAGCATGTAATTGACGTGTGCGATTAACTCACCGGCGGCAAAGCCGGTCTGATGGGCGTCGAGCACATGCTTGTGGAACACAATCGGCACGAGTTCCGCCGATGTTTTCGCAGCGTCCGCGCAGGCATCCGCAATGATCTGGCATCGCTCTTCATGGTGATCGGCGAGCTGTTTGATACGGGTCTTGACGCCGTAAAATGGAATACCGTGCCCCGGCAACACCAGAACGTCGTCCTTCAAGATTCCGCCCAAGCTCGCAAGCGAACGCAGATATTCGCCGAGCGAATTCGCTTCGGGCTCCACCGCCCACACGCTCACATTCGGCGAAATCTTGCTCAGCACCTGATCGGCCGACAGGAAGATGCTATCCGCCTCGCAATAAAGCATCACTTGGTCGAGCGCATGACCGCCGCCGGTGATGATCTTGAACTTGCGCGCGCCGATTGAAATCACGTCGCCGTTCGACAGCCGATGATACACTGCGGGCAGAACCGAAACACGTTTCAGATAATCTTGCCCGCGGCCGAGTAGAGCCTCGGTGATGTCCTCGTTCATGCCGTGACGGCGGAAGAACAGGCGCTGCGCCAGCCTTCGTTCCTCGGAGCCGCGATGCTGATGATACGCGCTCTGCAGATATTCGACCTGCGACATGTAAAGCGGACAGCCGAACCGCTCAACGATCCATCCGGCGAGGCCGACGTGATCGGGGTGCGCGTGGGTCACGATCAGCCGGGTGATTTTGAAATTTTTCAGCGGGCCTTCGAACAGCGCGGTCCACGCCGCGATGGTGGCATCGTTGCCGATGCCGGTATCGATCATGGTCCAGCCGTCGCTATCGGCGATCAGATAAATGTTCACATGATTCAAACGAAACGGCAGCGCGAGACGCACCCAGACAATACCGGGCGCAACTTCGATCGCCTCATCGGGCTTCGGCGGCGTCTCATTCGGGTAGCGCAAGCCGTCAGCGGCCGGAGCCGTTGTCGATTTTGCGATGGCAGTGTGTGGCGTCATCGTTTTGCAATCGTGTTGTCCGGTCCCGGCTTAACGCCGCGACGCCAACTGTGCCAGCCGAATTTCGCTTTTTACGAGGTTGCACGGCAGGAATGCCATGCAACTCGGTACGAGGCTGTTTGAAACGCTCTATTCGGCGGCGTTGGATGCAATCGAAACGCGGTCCTGCCGCGCATCGTCGAGCTTCGACTTGATGCCGAGACGGTCCAGCAGATTGGCGTCACGTTCGGTCTGCGGATTTTTCGTCGTCAGCAGCACGTCGCCGATGAAAATTGAATTCGCACCGGCCACGAAACACAAGGCCTGCAACTCGTCTGTCATGTACTGACGCCCAGCCGAGAGCCGCACCACGCTTTTCGGCATCATTATGCGCGCCACCGCGATCATGCGCGCCAGCGAGATTGGATCAGGACGTTCGGCCGTATCGTTGACCGGCACGCCCTTCACTTCGTTCCAAAGATTGATCGGCACGCTTTCCGGGTGGCTCGGCAGATTGGCGAGTAGCACCAGCATGCCCAGACGATCCTCGACCTGTTCGCCCATGCCGACGATCCCGCCGCTGCAGACTTTCAGCCCGGACTCGCGCACATGCGCCAACGTGTCGATGCGATCCTGCATCGTGCGCGTGGTGATGATCTTGCCGTAGAACTCCGGCGAGGTGTCGACGTTGTGATTGTAGAAATCCAGACCCGCATCGTGCAATCGCTTTGCCTGCGCGTCGGTGAGCATCCCGAGCGTTACGCAAGTTTCCATGCCGAGACCTTTGACGGCGCTCACCATGTCGCAAACCTTGTCGAGATCCTTATCCTTCGGATTGCGCCACGCCGCCGCCATGCAGAAACGTGTCGCACCGGCGTCCTTCGCCAGCTTCGCGGTGGCGACAACGTCGTCCTGCTTCATCAGTTTCGTGGCGTCTAAACCCGTGTCGTATTTTGCGCTCTGCGAGCAATAGCCGCAATCTTCCGGACAGCCGCCGGTCTTAATGCTCAAGAGGCTCGCGGTCTCAACGTGGTTGGGATCGAAATTGCGACGGTGAATGCCCTGTGCCTGAAAGATCAGATCGGCAAACGGCAGATCGTAAAGCGCTTGCGCTTCAGCGCGCGACCAGTCGCTGCGCAATGTGTCCGGGGAAATAGGAGAAATGCTCATGGTCGATCCCTTGAGGCCGCTTCACGCCTGAGAGGCAATGCTAGCAGGGACCACGCAGCCCAAAAAGAGTCAATCAGGTGCGAAAAGCGTGAGTTTCCGAGCCTGATCCACCCTCGCTCAGGCCGCGCGGATGTTAACCAGAAATGCGTCGATTTCCGTGCGCAGCGTATCGGCTTCATGGCGCAATTCGCTGGCAGCGCCGAGAACCTGGGTCGCGGCGGCACCTGCATCCGACGAGGCTTCGCTGACGCCAATAATGTTGCTCGAGACGTCGCTGGTGCCGACCGACGCATGCTGGATGTTGCGCGCGATTTCGCGTGTGGCTGCACCTTGTTCCTCGACTGCTGCCGCAATGGCCGTCGTCACTTCGTTGATCTCGCCGATGGTCGAGCCGATGTGGCGAATGGCACCGACCGCCGTCGTGGTGACGCTCTGCATGCTGCTGATCTGACCGCGAATTTCTTCGGTGGCCTTCGCGGTCTGCTCGGCAAGACTCTTCACTTCAGCGGCAACGACGGCGAAGCCGCGGCCCGCATCGCCCGCACGCGCAGCCTCGATGGTGGCGTTGAGTGCGAGAAGATTTGTCTGCGATGCGATTTCTTGAATGAGATCCACAACGCTTGAGATGCGCGCGGCATTTTCCGCAAGCCCCTGCATGGTGGCGTCGGTCTGCCTGGCTTCGCTCACCGCATTGCCGGCGATGGCGGCCGAGCTTTTCACTTGGCGGCTGATTTCTGAGATCGACGACGACAGTTCTTCGGTGCCTGAAGATACCGTCTGCACGTTGACGGAGGTTTCCTCGGCGGCGGCCGCAACCGCGCCCGCCAGCGCGCTGGAGCGGTCGGCGGTTGCCGACATGCTCTGCGCCGTCGTCTGCATCATGCTGGCGGATGCCACTAGGCCTTCGAGTGCGCCGCGAACCTTATCCTCGAAACGCGCAATCTGCGTTTCCATGCGCGTTGCGCGCTCGGCCTTGGCGGTGCGATCCTCGTTCTGTTGGCCGCTCAGCGTATTGCTCTCGATCATGCTTTCGCGAAACACTTCGAGCGACCGCGCCATCGCGGCGATCTCGTCCTGCCGGCGTCCGCTCGATATGTCGACTTCGAGATCACCGTCCGACAGGCGCTGCATGGCGCGCTGCAATTGGCCGATGCGGGCAAGGATACTTCGTCCGACATAGAGCCAGACGAACGCTGCGGACCCGACCAGCGTCAGCAGACCGAGGATCAGCATCGCCGATGTCGCGATGGAGACTTTCGCGCGCGCGGATTGCGACGCGCTGGCTGTCTC
>JBBRGE010000105.1:0-7327 GCA_038241045.1 Hyphomicrobiales bacterium
TTCTAGATGCAAGCAACGACCCTGAAGTCAAGTCGCTCATGACAAGTGAAGAAAAGCTGTTCGAGGTTCGTTCATCAGGCAGGCGGGGCCAAAAAGCGCAACTCGCTGAACGTATCTCGCAGTTAAAGGAAGAGATCGGCGGCCTCCAAGCGCAGGAGAAAGCAAAGTCACGCGAGATCGAATTGATTCAAAAGGAGCTTATCGGCGTCCGCGATCTTTTCGCTAAAAATCTTATTCAGATTTCGAGACTGACAACACTCGAGCGCGATGCAACCCGGCTTGAGGGCGACCGCGCTCAATTTATCGCACAGAAAGCACAGGCGAAGGGTAAGATTGCCGAGACCGAACTTCAAATCATTCAGATCGACAAGGATCTTTTTAGCGAAGTCTCAAAGGACATGCGCGAGATCAATGACAAAGTCGGCGAGTATGTCGAGCGCAAGGTGACTGCAGAAGACCAACTACGCCGCATCGATATTCGCGCGCCTCAGGATGGCATGGTTCTGCAATCGAATATTCACACCGTCGGTGGCGTCATCACGGCGGGCGACGCGATCATGTTGATCGTGCCCGATGCCGACAATTTGTCGGTCGAGGCCAAGGTCAACCCGCAGGATATCGATCAATTGCGAATCGGGCAGAATACGTTGCTGCGAATGTCGGCGTTCAACCAGCGTACTACCCCGGAATTGAACGGCACGATAAGCCGGATTTCGGCAGATACCACGGTCGACCAGCGCACCGGCCAGAGTTACTATACGATCCGGGTCTCCATTCCCCCGGCAGAGGTGGCGAGGTTGGGCGATGTCAGGCTTATCCCGGGCATGCCGGTTGAGGCTTTTGTGCAGACCGGCGACCGCACTATGATATCCTACCTCGCAAAGCCGCTGAGCGACCAGCTTATGCGTGCATTCCGGGAAAAGTAGCGGGGCAGGCGTGTCCTCGGACATGGTTCAACTGGCATGAAGCGGCTGCGGCGATATGCGCGGGTGTTCGGATACGCCCGTATTCTCTGCATCTTTCTGCTATTCGCATTCGTCGCATTGCGTGTCTGGGACCCGGTGCCGCTTGAAGAATTGCGGGTCCGCACCTTCGATGCTTATCAGCATATTCAGCCGCGCAAGGTTACGTCGCGTCCAGTCGTGATTATCGACATCGACGAAAAAAGTCTCGGCAAATTCGGGCAGTGGCCGTGGCCGCGCACCCGCGTCGCCGACCTTGTCCAGCGTCTGACCGATCTCGATGCTGCGGTCATCGCGTTCGACATCGTTTTTGCTGAACCAGACCGGATGTCGCCAAGCCTTGCGGCAGATACATTTCCAAACCTCGACGAAGATACGCGCAGCAAGCTGAAGGCGTTGCCGAGCAACGATCAGATCTTCGCCAACGTGTTGCGAAAGTCACCCGTGGTGTTGGGTGAATCCGGGCTGCCCTATGCAGCGCCACGCACCGATCTCAAATTGCCTTTGACGGGACTGGCAACAATCGGCGGCGATCCGCGGCCATTTCTATTCGATTTTCCCGGCTTACTACGCAACGTCCCGATACTCGAAGAGGCATCTCCGGGGCGAGGGCTCTTCACGATCAAGACCGAGCGAGATGGCATCGTTCGCCGCGTGCCGATGATCATGGTGGCACAGGGAGACCTGATGCCGACGCTGACGTTTGAAATGTTACGTATCGTCACCAAATCGAACACGATTCTCGTCAAATCGGATGAGGCTGGCATGCGGAGCGTCGGCGTTCCTGGTTTCGAATTGCCAACCGATCGCAACGGACAGCTCTGGGTTCATTTTTCGAGGCATGACCCGAAGCGTTTCGTGTCGGCTGCTGACGTCCTCGAAGGAAAAATCGGCAAGGATGTCATTTCGCGCAAGTTGATCCTGATCGGAACGTCGGCAGTCGGCTTACTCGATTTAAAGACGACGCCGCTCGATCCGGTGATGCCCGGCGTTGAAGTTCATGCGCAAGTTCTGGAGAGTGCGCTGACGGGATCAATCCTGTCGCAACCGAACTATGCCATCGGCGCGGAAATTCTTGCCGCGATATTGTTCGCAACCGCCATCATCTGGCTGACGCCAATTCTGCGTCCAATCCTGCTTTTGACATTCGGCGGAGTGATCGTCTGTATTTTGATCGGAACGTCATGGTATTTTTATTCCTATCGTAACCTATTGATTGATTTCACGTTTCCACTGGTTTCCAGCACCGGGATATATCTCGTGCTGGTGTTCAGCAGCTATTTCAGCGAACAAAAACAGCGACGCCGCATCCGGTCTGCGTTCGGCCAGTATCTCTCTCCGGCTCTTGTCGAACAGCTCGCGCAGTCGCCAGAGAAACTCGTGCTCGGCGGCGAGGAACGCGACATGACGATCATGTTCAGCGACGTGCGCGGCTTCACAACCATTTCAGAATCCTTCAAGCACGACCCGCAGGGCCTTACGTCCCTGATGAATCGTTTTCTCACGCCGCTCACCTACGCGATCCTCGATCGCAAAGGCACCATCGATAAATATATGGGCGACGCCATCATGGCGTTCTGGAACGCACCGCTCAACGACCATGCGCATCAGATCAACGCTTGCGAAGCGGCTCTCGATATGATCGATCGCATCGAAGTCCTGAATGTTGAACGCGAAAAAGAAGCGCGACTGTTAGGCAAATCGCATATTCCGATGCATGTCGGAATTGGTCTCAACACCGGCATCTGCGTCGTCGGCAACATGGGATCCGATCTGCGGTTCGACTATTCGGTTCTTGGCGACAGCGTCAACCTTGCTTCGCGCCTCGAAGGTCAATCGAAATCCTACGGCGTACCGATCATTGCCGGCTCCAAGACGGCGCTCGCCGCGAAGGATAAGTTCGCAATTCTCGAAATCGATTTCATCACCGTCAAGGGAAAAAAAGAGCCAGAAGTGATTTACGCGATTGCCGGGCGAGAAGATGTCGCGCAATCGGGTCACTTTCAGAGATTGCGAAATCTCAGCATCGAAATGTTGTCGTGTTATCGCAGTCAGGATTGGGACGGCGCTCTGTCGGCACTTTTAAGAGCCCGCATCGCCGATGAAAAAAAGACGTTCACGGCATTGTACGATCTTTATTCCGAGCGGATCGAAGCGTTTCGCTTAACACCGCCTCCCGACGACTGGGATGGCGTGTACGCATTGACCACCAAGTAAATGGGACGAAATGCCGCCGCTGGCGCGCGATTTTAAATCTGGCAAGGCATTTTTTGTTGAAACATGATGGTGGCCCGTTGGTATCTTTCTGCGGCTCATGCAATTCTCGTCTGGTATTCCTGAGCGAATTTGATGCCAAACTCTTCGATGACCGTGCGGATTTGGGGCGCCCGTGGCAGTATTCCATGCCCGGGACCGGATACGGTTCGATATGGGGGAAATACTTCCTGCGTCGAAATCGCATGCGGTAATCGCACCCTTGTTTTCGATGCGGGGTCGGGGCTGCGCGCCCTCGGCAATCAAATGGTCCAGAACGGCACGACCGCCGACATCGATTTATTTCTGAGTCACTGCCATATCGATCACCTTATCGGTTTTCCATTTTTTTCACCGGCCTTCGAGAAGGGCAGTCGCATCCGTTTATGGGCCGGTAACGTCGAGACCGCCGGTGGCTTGGAGGAAACACTACGCAAGATGATGAGCTATCCGCTGTTTCCAATCGAAATTGAAATGGCGCAAGCAAAAATCGAATTCACGGATTTCAAACCGGGCGATACGCTTTCGCCTCAATCCGGAATTGTCGTCAAAACCGCAGCCCTCAATCATCCCGGCGGCGCGACGGGCTATCGTATTGAATATGCCGGTCAGGCGATCGCATACATCACCGACACAGAAATGAGCGACAACGCCTTCGATTCCGCGATGCTCGCATTGGCGAAAGATGCGGCGCTTCTTATCATCGACTCGACTTACACCGACGATGAATTGCCGAGCCATGCCGGCTGGGGCCATTCGAGCTGGCAACAAACAGTAAAATTCGCCGATGCTGCCGGCGTCAAGACGCTTTGCCTTTTTCACCACGACCCCGAACATGACGATGCGGTAATGGATCGTATCGCGGGCATGTCTGCCAAGGCACGGCCAGGGACGATCGTCGCGCGCGAGGGAATGAAGATCGAAATCTAGGGGCTGTAACGGCTAGCCATCGTCGAGCTTGTTCAAATCGCGGACCGACTGCATCAACGGCTCGAAATTTTCGCGGGCGTCCAGCGCATCGAACAGCAATCCTGTGTCGGCCAGGAGAGCGCGGGAACGCGCAAGCGCCTCATCGATGTCCTCACGTGGCGTCGCCGACATCCGGCCGTGACCTGGAAGAAGGATTTTCGCGTCAAATCCCTTCAGAAGCTGCAGCGACATGATGTAGTCGCTGATGCTGCCGGAGCCGAAAATTCCTCCCATGACGCCACCCGCCATCAACGTATCTGCCGCGAACAATAATCCTTTTTCTTGATCGAACAAACTAATGCAGGCCGAGGTGTGACCGGGGGTGTAATGAACTCGGAGCCGAAAATCCCCGAGATCGATGGTGTTGCCATCGATCAGCCAAACGTCGATATGGATCGGTTCATTAGGCTCGTCGAACATCTTGCGCAGAATTGCAAAATCGTCACGCAGTTCGATCTTGTTGGCCGCAAGCCGGTGGGCAGCCATGATGGTGCGGCCCCTGAAGAAATGTGCAGCACCAATATGGTCGAGATGTTCGTGCGTGAGAACGACCATATCCAGATCGGCGGGCTTGCAGCCGAGATGATCCAACCCTTCGAGCAGGTACGGAAACGTCGAAGCCAGCCCAACGTCGATCATGATGGTGCGCGCCGAGCCTTTCACAAGATAGCAATTGGCAGCTCTGCTCTTGAAACGAAACTGATAGACATTTTCAGTGGCTTTGATGACGGTGATGAACTCGCCGTTCAAGACGGTCTCAAACATAGACTTTGATCGGTCGTTCATGAGGGCGCTTTAAAATTTGCGTCGTTCGACGCGCGCAAGCGGCGACTCAGCGCGTCCATAATCATCAAGGCAAATGCCGGTTGCTGACTCACGAGATAAACGAATCGCGCGTGATTGATCCGCATGACCTTGGTGTGATCATCGGCGGAAACGGCGGTGGCGGAGCGGGGGGAGCCATCGATAACGGCCATCTCGCCGAAGAATTCGCCTTTGCCGAGGCTGGCGATCACGGATTCATCCGGGCCGGGGTTTCTGACGATGTTCACCTTGCCGGAGAGAACGACATAAAGTTCTCGGCCAATCGAGCCTTCAGCAAAAATCACTTCGGAGGCGGCAAATTCGTTAATGCACTTTTCGATGGCCATTTCGTTTCACCCGGCACAACCATCGTAACGCAAATACGAGGGTAGCGCTATCGGCCCGCGGCAGCCGCATTTTCCGCAGCGCGGCGACGAGCCTCCTCGTCGATAGCCTTTGCCAATTCCGGGTTGCGCGCCATCAAGGCGCGAAAATCGATCAGATCGAGAACCAGCAAGGTCGTCGAACGCGTTGTGACGACATTTGCCGTCCTGACATTGTTGCCCAACAATGCCAGTTCGCCGAAGAACGACCCCACGCCAAGCAAAACTTGCTTGCCGGGCAATTCCACCTCAACTTCACCGGCGGCGATAAAATACATGCAATCGCCCGCTTGACCCCGGCGGATGATAGTGGTCCGCGCGCGCATGTCGATACGCCGCAACATGTTGGTGACGTCGGCAAGGGTGGCGGATCCTAGCGCTGCAAAAAAAGGAACTTTCCCAAGCGATTCCCATGTCTGGATGAAATTGTGCCGCCGGTTCTCGGCCGCAAATCCGGTTGCGAGAATACCCGTCAATAGACCGAACACAGCAAGGCCGCAGATCATCAGCAGTGCCGCAACCATCCGGCCAGCAAGCGTGATCGGAACGGTATCGCCGTAGCCCGTTGTCGTGAGCGTCACTACAGCCCACCACAGGGAAGCGGGAAGGCTGCTGAATCTGGCAGGTTGGGCATCGCGCTCGAATAGAAATGCAAGCACGGCTGCCATGAACAGGACGATCAGAAACAGCACGAGTACGCTTGAAAGTGGCCCAGCCTCCCTGGTCAATACTCTCCGCAATTGGCTTAAGCCGGGGATTTGCGGAACAGGCTTGAGAAGCCAGAAGATGCCTGCGAGCGATGCCAGTGGTAGCCCAGCCCCGCACGCGAGTGCCAATGGAATGCCGCATGCTGCGAGGATGTCGATCGCGCCCTGACCGGAAAGCGAATATTCAAGCAGCCTCCCGTTGCGTTTGGCACGGACGAGTCCAGCGAGCAGCTCCCACACAAAGACGGCGACGCTGAATCCCAGCATCCAACCGACCCATCGATGATGGTAGGCAGCGGCATCTGTCGTCAAAATAAGCATTGCCGCGATGCCGGTACCCACGGCAGCATAGGTAACGGCAGTCGGCTGCCCGTCGGCACTGCCTAGGACCGTTCCCCCAATTGTCCTGAGCGGCCGCCTCAGCATCTGCTCAACTTTCAATTCGAGGAATACGCAACGCCAGCATCCAATTCCTAACGCGATCAGCCTTCCGCGCAAGTACCTGTCGCGCAAACAGCTGTCGGTCATCGTGGCACTTCCGCCTGCAATTTCCCGCCAGGGCGTTGTTCGTGCCGACAGAGATCGGCATAATCCGACGAAATCGCCTTTGTGCAGTCCAGGCGGGCATAGGTAAATTGCAATCAACAGCGTCGAGCGCAGCACAAATGACGACAGTGAAACGCGGTCTCCCAATTGAAAATTCAACTGGACTGTTCAATCGGGCAGGTCAGGAGGCAAGATGAATTCCGGCAACGTGGATCTGTCGACGATTCTGAATCGCATCCTCGACACCGCTACTGACAACCTGAGAATTGCGAAGATCCTGACGATGTTGGGCCTCGATCCCAACAATGTCACTTACGATGCGTTGTTCAATCGTCTCTTCGAAATCGCTCTGACACAGATTACGTTTGCCAACATGTTCGCATTGTTGGGCTCGATCTTCTTTGTCGTGACCTTGCTGACGCGAACAATGGTGCCGCTGCGTATTGCCAACATGATAAGCGGACTATTCTTCATCGCATTTGGCGCGCTCGCCAGCGATTTTAAGACGTTTCTTTTGTATCTTCTCTTGCTGCCCATCAATGCCCTTCGGCTCTATCAGATGCAGAGACTGGTCAAGAAAGCGCGAAGCGCGACCAAGGGTGACAAGTCGATGGAATGGCTCAAGCCGTTTATGACCGAGCGCAAGTATCGCAAGGGCGACAAACTGTTTAAAAAAGGCGACATTGCCAATGAAATGTTTCTG
>JBBRGE010000106.1:0-7311 GCA_038241045.1 Hyphomicrobiales bacterium
CGGGCATCCGCTTGGCCAGCGCCGCCTGATCCAGCGGTTCGGTGGATGCGAACAGCAGTGCTTCGAGCAGGCGCAATTCTTCCGGACGCGCGGCGGCCTTTGCGCCCCGGTCCTCAATATGAGCAATACGCTTTCCCGCCATCTCTGCTCTCGCCTGGCTCGGCATTGCCTGGTCTCCTTCTTGCACTTAACTCAACTTCTCTTTTCACGCCGCGACGACTTGCGCGGTTTAAATTACTGACCTGTTAGGTGGTCTGCATTCCCGGCGCTTGCGCGTCGGGTGCAGTGTTGTCCTGATGCTTGCGAAAAAAGATCGGCGCGAACGCTTCCTTCTGGTGAATATCGACGACACCTTCGCGCACCAGCTCAAGCGCCGCCGCAAAACTCGACGCAAAAACCGTGGCCTTTTGCGACGGATCAATCACGTACTGCATCAGATATTCATCGAGCTCGCTCCAGTCGTCCGCCATGCCGACCAGCCGCTCCAGCGATGCCCGCGCCTCCGACAGCGACCACACCGTTCGCTTGGTCAGATGCACCGTTGCGAGAACACGCTGCTGACGCTGCGTCGCATAGGCGGTGAGCAAATCATAGAGCGTCGCATTCCATTGCGGATGTTTGATATGTGCAATGGGCTGCGGCTGACCGCGCGGAAACAGATCGCGGTTGAGTTGCGGGCGCGTCATCAGACGGTTCGAGGCTTCGCGGATTTGTTCGAGGCGACGCAGACGTGCCGCCAGCGCGTTCGCAAGATCTTCCGCACTCGGGCCGTCGGCTTCGGGCGGCTCCGGCAGCAGCAATCGCGACTTCAAATAAGCGAGCCACGCCGCCATCACCAGATAATCGGCGGCGAGTTCGAGCCGGACCTTGCGCGCCGCCTCGATGAATTTGAGGTACTGATCGGCCAGCGCCAGAATAGAAATCTTGGACAGGTCGACCTTCTGTTGCCGCGCCAGCGTCAGCAAAAGATCAAGCGGACCTTCATAGCCCTCGACATCGACGACCAGCAGCGGCTCGTCGGACAATTGACGTTCTGCAGCGGGCAGACCTGTTTCAAATGACAAGATTTCCGCACTCATGAACTGAGGCTCCCGGTCAATTCGTCGAGCCGCGCGCGGCCCGCATCGCGGTCGAACGCCTTCGGCGCAATGCGCGCAGCAAGTGCGCGTTGAGCGCGAGCGAGTGCCAGTTCGGCCAGCATCGGAGTTTCCTCCGCGACCGCCTGCATCTCGTCCAGCTTGCCATTGCAATGCAGGACCATGTCGCAGCCCGCGCTGAAAATAGCGCGCGTCCGCTCAGCAATCGATCCCTGCAGGGCGTTCATGGACACGTCGTCACTCATCAACAGGCCTTGAAATCCAATCGAGCCGCGAATCACCTGTGCGATGATTGTGGCAGATGTCGTTGCCGGATGCGCAGCGTCCAGCGCGCTAAACACAACATGCGCAGTCATCGCCATCGGCAGATCGGCGAGCGGCACAAACGCGGCAAAATCCGTCAACCCAAGTTCGGACACCGTGGTGTCGACGGTCGGCAGCGCAGCGTGGCTGTCGGCTGTGGCCCTTCCGTGACCGGGGATATGCTTGAGGACCGGCAGAACCCCACCGTCCATCAGGCCATTCGTGACCGCGCGGGCAATATCGGCGACTTTTTCGGGCGAAGTTCCATAGGCGCGGTCGCCGATCACGGCATCTGCGCCTGGGACCGGGACATCGGCCAATGGCAGGCAATCGACCGTGATGCCCAACTCGGTCAAATCAGCCGCAATCAGGCGTGACGCCAAATGCGCCGCTTCCAGCCCCGCCTCCCGATTGCGGTCGTACAGCGCGCCGAACACCGCGCCGGGCGGATAGGTCGGCCAATGCGGCGGCGACAGCCGTTGCACCCGCCCGCCTTCCTGATCGATCAGAACCGGCGCGTCCGGCTCGCCGACGCTGTCGCGCAAGTATTTGACCAGATCGGCCACTTGCGCAGGCGTATCGACATTTCGCTTGAACAGAATGAACCCCCACGGGCGCTGGTCGCGCATGAACGCGACTTCATCCGGCGTGAGAGCAGTTCCGGATATCCCCGTGATAAATGCGCGCGATGTCATTGCGGGCGATGTGCCCGCCTATCGGGCCGGGGTCAAGCAAGCCGCGCGGATTGTCCCGCGTCAGCGAGCCTCGTCCACAGTCGCAATTTTAATTGCGCTGGACGATGCACTGGCCGCCGGCCGCCTTGAGATTGACGCAGAACTGCGTCGCCTCGTCGGTGGTGCCGAACGGTCCGACCAGCGCGCGATAGAACACGCCCTTGTCGCCCAAGTCCGCGCGCCGGATCGTTGATGGCTTCGACGCCAGCACCTCGGAATATTTCGACTGAATGGCTCTGAACGAGGATTGCGCGTCCGCTTCGGTTTTCTGCGAGGACACCTGCACATAGGAGCCGCCGCCGTTGGAAGGTGGCGACGTAATCGCTGCGACTCTCGAACGGGTTTCGGCGGCTGGCGCGCGTGGCTGCGGCGTCAGGGCAATCGGACCGCCGGCGGGCGCGGCTGCCGATGCGGAATTGGAAGGCGCTCGCGGCGTCGGAGCGGGCTGAGGCGAAGTCGCAGCGGTCGGCGTCGTGTCCGGCTGATCGGGCCGAATTGTGAGCGTGCGAATCTTGCGCGGCTCCTCGCCGTTCACGGTGCCATTGCCGACGCCAGCTCCTGTGGGACGCGACGCTGTGTTGGCGCTCGAAGGGTTTGGCGGATTGCTGTTTTGTGCGAGCGGCGGAAACACCACGCGCGGCTGTGCTTTGCCGTTGACATCGACGGGCTGTTCCTCGCGCGACACTATGCGCTCGCCTGTCTTGTCACCGATGCGGTCGTTGATCTGCTTGCCGTCGCCGGTCGCCGCCGACATCACCTTGTTCGGGCCAGCATCGGCCTTGATGACTGGCGGCTCGCCGCTGCGCGGAGAACCGATAAAGGTGCGATAGCCGAATGCGGCTGCGGTTCCGACCACTGCGAGCAGCAAGACCACCACGACCGTCATGGTGCCGCCGCGACGGCGCGGCTGGGCCTCGTCGGCATCGTCGTCGAAATGCGGCTTCTCGAAGGGATCGTCGGCATAACGCTCGCGCGCTGCCGAAAACGGTGCCTCGGCGTGCTGATCCCGGTCCGGCTGACCGAACAGGACATCGTCATAGCGTGCAGCATTTCGATCTGGTGCTGGCGGATCGAAGCCTGGATTCTCGTCATAATAGTTTCGTTTGATGGTCTCGTAGCGCGCGTCGTCATCCTGTTCGTAGGGATCCGCGCCGTAAGCCGCATCCGCGCCCGGCGGCCGATTGCGCATCCACGACGGCTGACTGACCTCCTCGTCGTCGTAGCTCGCCGCGTCGTCTGCGCCATGCTCGTCGCGGCGCGGCGGGGCCTGCTGGTTGTCACGGCCGAAAGTTGAGAACGGATCGGTCTGCCCGATCAGGCGCGCGAGTTCCGCCAGCGGATCGCTTTCGGCCGGCCGCCGCCGCAACGCATGATTATCGTCGCGGTCATGATCGTCGCGACCGTCGTCCTGATCGGTCTGAAATGGTCTGTCGCGATACTGGTCGGCCATGACGGTGCATCCCCTTCGGGAAAGCTGACCTTACACCATTCGGCGAAGTGCCCGCTATTTATGCCGTGACGTGTCCCCACGCTTTCGGCAATTCCCCCTCTACCGCATCTCGTCTGGAGCATGGACGCCGAGTACGGCGAGGCCAGATGCCAGAACCGAGACGACGCCCTGAACCAAGGCCAGTCGCGCGATAGTGATTTCTGCATCATTCTCGATAATGAAGCGTAAATACGGCAGATCGCGCCCCTTTGTCCACAGCGCGTGAAATTCGCTGGCGAGATCATAGAGGTAGAACGCGATTCGGTGCGGCTCGTGGGCCAGGGCGGCCGCCTCCACGATCCGGGGGAACAACGCAACCTGCCGGATCAGGCTGAGTTCGACCGGATCGCCGAGTCGGTCGATCCCGGCGCTGCGCAGAAATTCGATTCGTTTTGCCGCGTCCTCCGGCAGTTCCGGAACCACGGCCCGCGCGTTCTTAAAGATCGAATGACCGCGCGCGTGTCCGTACTGGACATAGAACACCGCATTGTCCTTCGACTGCTCGATCACCTTAGCAAGATCGAAATCCAAAACCGCATCGTTCTTGCGAAACAGCATCATGAAGCGCACGGCATCGGAGCCGACTTCATCGACCACTTCGCGCAGCGTGACGAAATCGCCGGAGCGTTTCGACATCTTCACTGGTTCGCCGTTGCGCAGCAGTTTGACGAGCTGCACGATCTTGACGTCGAGCGTGGCCTTGTTCGCCGTGACGGCCTTGATGGCCGCCTGCACGCGCTTGATGTAGCCGCCGTGATCGGCACCCCACACGTCCACCATATTGAGGAAGCCGCGGTCGAATTTCGTTTTGTGATAGGCGATGTCGGACGCAAAATATGTGTACGAGCCGTCGGATTTTTTCAGCGGACGATCGACATCATCGCCATAAGCGGTGGCGCGAAACAAAGTCTGCTCGCGATCCTCATAGTCCTCGACCGGCGCGCCTTTCGGCGGCGGCAGGCGGCCTTCATAGACGTCGCCTTTGGCGCGCAATTCTGTGATCGTCGCGCCGACGCGATCGTTGCCCTTCTCGTTGAGCGAACGCTCCGAGAAGAACACGTCATGCTTGATATTTAGCGCAGCAAGATCGCCCTTGATCATCTCCATCATCGTCGCGATGGCCTTGGTGCGAACTGGTGCGAGCCATTCGGATTCGGATTGCTTCAGAAGTTTATCGCCCTGCTCGTCCGCCAGCGCCTTGCCGACCGGCACCAGATAGTCGCCGGGATAAAGTCCCTCCGGGATCGCGCCAATATTTTCGCCGAGCGCCTCGCGATACCGAAGAAACGCCGAGCGTGCGAGCACATCTACCTGCGCGCCCGCATCGTTGATGTAATATTCCTTGGTGACGTCATAACCGGCGAACGACAGGAGACTCGCCAGCGCATCGCCGAACACTGCGCCCCGGCAATGACCGACATGCATCGGGCCGGTTGGATTTGCGGAGACGTATTCGACGTTGACCTTCTCGTCTGCGCCAACTTGACTGCGGCCGTAAGCGTCGCCCTGCAAAAGCACCGCGCGCAGCGCATCGAACCACGCGGCATTCTTCAGTTTGAGGTTTATAAACCCCGGACCCGCAATATCGACATGCTCAATCAACGGATCGGCGCGCAGTTTGTCGGCGATTTTTTCGGCGAGTTCGCGCGGCTTCGCGCCCGCTTCCTTCGCCAGAACCATCGCCGCATTGGTCGCCATGTCGCCATGCGCAGCGTCCTTCGGCGGCTCGACGACGACGCGCGCAAGATCGATATTCGCAGGCAGGGCGCCTTCGCCGCCGAGCGCGCGACAGACTGCATGAACGCGCGACAGCACGTCGGCGAACAGGTGGGATGGGTTTGTAGGGATGGTCATGATCGGCGCCGCCTAACGCAATTCAGGGGTCGAGTCAAAAAGTCTGGCGTGCTCGACGATGGCGTAACGGTCGGTCATGCCGGCGATGAAATCGCCGATCCGGCGCGCGCGGCTATTCTCATTGGTATCGCCCTCGCCGACCGACCAATCCGCCGGCAGATCGCCGGGCTTTTCCCGATAGCGCGCGAACAGATCGCGGACCACGCTTTCGGCATCGTTCATCACGTTCATCACGCGTGTGTGGCGATACATCCGCTCCTTCAGGAACGCCTTGATGGTGGCTTCGGCTTTCGCCGCATCATCCGAGAATGCAACCAGTGTCACTCTTTGGTTGCGGACATCGCCGACGGATTTCGGGCTGGCCTTGTCCAGACGTCGGCCCGTCTCCATGGCGACCGAATTGATCAGATACGAAATCAGCTCGCGCACCAATTCGGCTCCGCGCAGGTTTTCGTCGATGTTCGGATAACGGGCCTTGACGCTTGCATTGATATCCGCGATCCGCGGAATTGCGTTCAGATCGTCCACCGCGAACAAATCAGCCCGAAGTCCATCGTCAATGTCATGCGCGTTGTAGGCGATGTCGTCGGCAATCGCCGCGACCTGCGCTTCGAGTGAAGCATAGCTCCACAATTCAAGATCGTGATCGCGAACATATCCGGCGATGCCCGCAGGGACACCGTGCGCGCGATAGCGACCGACAGCGTTGCCGTCGCGACTAGTCATCGGTCCATTGTGCTTGACGATGCCCTCCAGCGACTCCCATGTGAGATTGAGCCCGTCGAATTGCGGATAGCGCCGCTCCAGCAGTGTCACCACGCGCAGGCTCTGCGCGTTATGGTCGAAGCCGCCATGATCCTTCAGGCACTCATCGAGCGCGCGCTCGCCTGCGTGGCCGAACGGCGGATGGCCGAGGTCATGCGCCAGCGCCAAGGTTTCCGTCAGGTCTTCGTCGAGGCCGAGCTGCCGCGCCAGCGCACGCGCAATCTGGGCAACTTCAAGTGTGTGGGTGAGCCGCGTGCGATAATGATCGCCCTCATGGAACACGAACACCTGCGTCTTGTGCTTAAGGCGGCGAAACGCCGTCGAATGGATGACGCGGTCGCAGTCGCGCCGGAATGCGCTGCGGGTTCGGCTTGGCGGCTCGTCGAAAAGGCGGCCCCGGCTCGCCGCGGGATCGGAGCCATAGGGCTTGCGGGGGGCAGCCATTCCGACGGACATTCGCGTTATTCTGCTTTCGGCCTTTGATTCTTGACGCAACCGCACTTAACTATGCAATCAGGCACAATCAAATACTGTTGCCGCCGGAGATCGCCATGAACGCCGAAACCGCCATCGAGACCTTGCCCGTGACCATCTCGGAACGCGCCGCAAAACGCATCGGCGAAATTCTGAAATCCGAAGGCACCGGCGCAATGTTGCGCATCAGCGTCGAGGGCGGCGGCTGCTCGGGCTTCCAGTATAAATTCGATGTCGAACGCGCGCAGGCCGACGACGATCTCGTGATCGAACGCGACCATGCGGTGGTTCTGGTCGATCCATCGTCCGTGCCGTTTCTGGCGGGCTCCGAAGTCGATTTCGTCGATGACCTGATCGGCGCGTCGTTCCGTGTGGTCAATCCGAATGCGACCGCGTCTTGCGGATGCGGGACGAGTTTTTCGATTTAGCTCCCATTTCATCGCATACCCTCTCGTCATTGCGAGGAGCACTTGCTACGAAGCAATCCATTATTTCTGGATAGCTTCGCTACGCTCGCACTGACGTAATAATCTTACCTTGCCGCGAACAATCGCCGAGCGTTGCCGATGGCGATTTTCGCGGCGACATCCGGCGG
>JBBRGE010000107.1:0-7239 GCA_038241045.1 Hyphomicrobiales bacterium
ATCACCCTGCTGTCCCTGCCGCCCTATTCCCCCGAACTGAACCCCATGGAGAACGTCTGGGACTACCTACGGCAAAACAAGCTTTGCGCCCTGGTCTGGCCCCCCTACGAAGACATCCTCGACGCATGACTAAAGCGCATGGCGCTTCCTCATCAACGATCCAGACCGAATCCGATCCATCGGCTCGCGCCAGTGGGCGTGTGTCACCGTCTAGGATGGCTGGTATTATTGGCGTTTTGCGCCCGGCGCTTGATGGTGGCGCTCACAATCTCGGTTGTGTCAAAGACGGGATTTTCGAAGGAAAATGGCGATCCGATAAGTATATATATCCACAGACTCTGCGCGCATCGTGCATTGATCGTTCGATACGGCATATCCGCGAACGACGGCAGGGCCTAACATCGCCACTTGGCGGCCTCTGGCGCGGCGATCTCAGCCCTGGTTTCCTGTTCGGCCTAGGTCTCTTCGAGATCCTCGACCGCAAGCTCGAGCTGCTAGACCAGCAGCTTGCCGCGGGTCGTTTCAGGCATCACCGAGCGTGGGAGTAAATCGCATTCCTGTTCCGAGATCCAGTTCTGCCCAGATTTGTGCGAACAGAGTTTGGAACTCTGCTTGGATACGAAACCGGGCGGGATCAAGATTTTCCTTGTCGATGAGCACGTTGTGCACCGACTTCACGCGGGCTGGACGATTGGTAAGAACAATAATGCGGTCAGCCATGGTGATGGCCTCTCCAATATCGTGAGTGATCAGGATCACGCTTTTCTGTTGTTCGCGAATGATCGTGGTGACCTCAGCCTGGAGTATCAGTCGAGTCTGGAAATCCAGCGCTGAAAACGGTTCGTCGAGAAGGATGACGTCGGGGTTGAAAGCAAGCGTGCGCATCAGTGCTACGCGTTGACGCATTCCTCCCGATAACTGGGAGGGGCGCGCGTTTTCGAAACCACCAAGTCCGTATCTTTCGATATATCCTTTTGCGATTTTACGCGCTTCCTGCTTGCTTGTATTGCGTACCTCAAGCCCGAGTACGACGTTCTCAAGTACAGTGCGCCAAGGCAGCAGCAGGTCTTTCTGCAGCATATAGCCTACGTGACCATGGGCTTCCTCAACAAGCTCGCCAGCAACGTCGATCTGGCCTTCCTGCGTGGGAATCAGCCCGGCTATTGCGTTGAAGAGCGTGGTCTTGCCGCAACCAGAGGGGCCAACGAGTGCCAGAATCTCCCCGCGACGCAGTTCAAGGTCGATGCGTTGTATCGCCTCCACCTCATTCGGCTTTCCTTCATTGTAGGCCACACGCACAGCCGATGCGCGAAGCATGACGTCAGTTGCGGCTTGATCATTCATGACTTCAAAAACGTCAGTACGTGCTTGTTGAATTCTTCCGGAAGAGTCTGCGAGGCGGCGTGCCCACCATCGTCCATGACAACAAGCTTCGCTCCCGAAATTTTCTGGGCGATCTCCTCGGAGAAATATGCCGGCGTCAGATGGTCGTTACGCACGCCCATGACCAGCACCTCATGCTTGATCTCGGCAAGGCGGCCGGACCAATCGAAGTTCAAAAGAGCGTCGATACGGCTGTTGATAATCTCGACGTCGGGATTCGCGCCATAAACTGTCGAATGCGCCTCCAGCTGCTTGATATTGTCCCTGATCCACCAGCTCGGATACAGAAAAAGCGGCGTTGCTTTGACATAAGCGGCAGCGCCTGATTTCAACAACAGCTCCCGGCGTGTCTCAAAGCAGAGGCGGAAGAACCCGTCAGCTTTCGTCCAGGCCGAGCACATGACGATCTTAGCCACCCTTTGCGGATGCTCGATGGCAAGAATTTGTCCAATTGCGCCTCCAGTCGAGTGCCCGACGAGATGCGCCTTCTCGATCCCGAGAGCGTCCATGAGACCGAGTGTGTCCCGGGTCATCTGCTCAAGGGAGTACGTAATTTTCGACTTCGAACTTTTTCCGGTGCCGCGATGGTCGTGCACGATGACGCGAAAGGATTTTGCGAATGGCTCGATCTGTGGATGCCAGTATGTTCCTACGCCCCCAAGCCCGGCAACCATGATGACGGGAAATCCCTGCCCGTGTTCTTCGTAATAGATTTCACAATCATCAAGTTTTGCGATTGGCAATGTCTGTCTCCTGTCACCACTGTGTACGAACTTCGAACCACCGAACGGCCGCCTCGAACATAAGTGCCATAATCATCAGCGAGAAGATCCCGACCCACACGCTGTTGAGGTCATACATCTGTCCCGAAATGTAGATCATCTGGCCGAGACCTTCTTCGGCTGAGATGTATTCACCAACGACCGCACCGATCAGCGCGAAGCCGACATTAAGCCGAAGTGCGGCTACGATCCAGGCGAGGCTCCCCGGGACAACAACGATGCGAAATATCTGTAGCGGTCGCGCTCCCAGAGATCGCATCATCTTGATGTAGTCGCTATCGATCTGCTTGGTACCGTTGTACGCGGTAATGAACGCCACAATGAAGGTGATGATTGCCGCGATGGCGACCTTTGACTGCATGCCAAGCCCGAACCAGACGATGATAAGAGGGGCGAGTGCGATCTTCGGAACTCCGTTCAAGGCGATCATGTAGGGCTGTAGAATCCGGCCTGCCAAATCCGAAAGCCACAATAACAAGCCAAGGATCGACCCGAGGATGCTTCCGATGAGAAAGCCAAGAATGGACTCTTCCGCCGTCACCCAGAAATGCCGAATGAGCGAGCCGTCCGCGAGTTGCACGCCAAAAGCCTTCAGAATGCCAGATGGCGTTCCATAGACGTAAACCCGCATCCAGCCCGCCCAGATTGCGGTCTCCCAGAGAGCCAGAATAGCCACCAGCAGCGCGACTTGCCAAAACAGCACAAATAGAAAGCTTCGTTCCCCGGCGGTCTGGCGTCGCTTACGTTTCGTGACAGGTTCTGCTTCGGTCGCCACGATATTCATCAGCGTTTGCCATCGGTTGAGTTCGCAAGGTCGAATCTGGTCGCGATTGCCATCTGAAAATAACGGGCGCTAGGCGGGGCCGACATGCGCAATGGAAGAGATCTCGATGAGAAACTCTTCGCGTACGAGCTGGGTCACGATGCAGTAGCGCGCTGGCGGATTTTTGCCGAAGTACTCGGCATAGACCTCGTTTAGCGCAGCGTAGTCTTCAACTCGCTTGATGAAGATCATGTTATAGGCGACATCGTCCAGTGTCGCGCCGCCCGCCGACAGCGCGCTCTTGATCTGTTCAATGACGTAGCGGGTCTGCGCCTTCATATCCCCGGGATACAGCGACTTGCCTTGCTGGTCGATTGCAAGGGTTCCCCCGACGTAGATTGCGTTGCCTGCCTTCGTTGCGGGAACATAGGGCGCAATGGGCTTGGCGGCGCCGGCAGGGAAAATCGGTGTGAACATTGCGTTTCTCCACTCTCGTTTGAAATATTGGGCTTATGCGGGTTGTCCAGAGGAGTTCACTGCCCACCTAGGGCGCGGCTAAACTCTCCCAGGGAAGAGACCCACCCATAGAATTTTGCGATATTGTAAAGGCTGGCCTCCGCCACCTCCGGAGGACCTGCGGCCATCGTACAGTCTCTAAGCACGACCGCGTCGTACTCCCGTCCGAACGCGTCTCGAATGGTGGCCTCAACGCAAACGTTCAGGGCGACGCCGACGAAAAACAGCGTGCTGATATCCCGGCTTCGCAGGATCGAGTCAATGTCCGTACTGACAAAGCCGCTATAGCGAGGCTTTTCAATCACGATCTCCGACTCCAGTGGAGTAATCTCATCAACGAGTTCGTAGTCCCAGCTTCCTTTTGCTAGCAATTTGCCGAAATACTCGGGGTTCTTGCGCATGAACTTGAATGCATTCGATTTTTTCTGATTGGGAGACAGTGGCCCGCCGGCGCTCAGATAGTTGCCGTCCCAGCCGTTTTTGAAATAGATCACCGGCATCGAACTGGCTCTAGCCATCTCGATTGCGGCGCCGACATTCTCAATGACGCCGGGGGCGTCCGATATGTCGAACCCGGCAAGGTCGAGGTAGCCGCCCTTTGATGCATAGGCGTTTTGCATATCGACAACGATAAGCGCCGACCGCTTGAGAGGAAACTCAAACGGCTCCGGCTCCGCTGCAATAACGTTCATGGCGATCTCACCGTTGAGATATCAAACGAGCCCAAACTTCTTCGTGGCGCTTTCCGCGAAGGAATTGTCGACCATTTGTTCAAAGGACAGTTCCTTGCGCAGGGAGCCGGCGCTGATTTCGTGTTTCATGATCGCATCCCATTCGGCCTTGGTGAGTATCGGATTCCTGGGAACGACAGCCGCGTCACCGAAAAATCGCGCTCTGGCCAGCTTGATTACCGCGGGGTCAATCTTGGGAAACTCGATTCTCGAGACTTCCTCAAAGACCGACGGGTCTGTATGCAGCAGCTTCTGCGCCTCGGCGATCGCGTTGCAATAGTTCTGCACGACTTCCGGCTTCTGCTTGCGGAAGTCCTCGGTGACGAACGTGCTGGTGAATGCCGCCGGTCCAAGAACCTTTCCCAAAGAGAAAAGTGTTTTCAGACCAAACTGGCTTTCGCCGATGCTTGCGTCCCATTCGAAAACCGT
The DNA here is from genome assembly GCA_038241045.1 of Hyphomicrobiales bacterium. Taxonomy (GTDB): domain Bacteria; phylum Pseudomonadota; class Alphaproteobacteria; order Rhizobiales; family Xanthobacteraceae; genus Afipia. The sequence continues at coordinate 4,605 of JBBRGE010000107.1, forward strand.
TGCGAGGTCCGCTCGGCCATCGACAACGGCGGTGAGCTGGGCGCCAAAGGGCAGCTGAAGGAATTTGACGCCTCCCTCTTCGGGAGAGAAGCCGCCGACTGACTTCATCGCGTAAGTTGGGGTCGTAATTGTGTTTGACGGATACTTCAGGGTCGCAATGGTCTTGCCCTTGAGGTCGTTGATCGAATTGATGACGACACCCGGTTTGCCCACGACCCACACCGAGAGATGGCCCACAATCTTTGCGACGTTGATCATTTTTCCTCCTTCGACCGTGGAGTTAACCGACATTCCCGTTCCGGTCACGGCAAATTGGGCGTCACCCGAGATCAATGCGGGTACGGGCTGAGCGATGCCGCCAGCCGATTTGATCGACATGTCGATGCCGTGCTTTGCGAAGAGACCTTTGTCTTTCGCAACATAGATGGGAATGTAGAAGCCGAGATGAATCGCCTCTGAAATCGTGGCTTTGACAGGGTCGGCGCCAAGAGCCGAACTGCCCGGCAAAAACAACGCCGCTGTCGCCGCGGCCGAGACGCCCTTCACCACAGAGCGCCGGGTAATCGCAGCGCTCCGCGCGGGAAGCTGCAAGAGATGCTGTGCTGAAGATGTCTTCTTGTTCATCGAAGCCTCCGGTTGTTCATCCCACTGGGCGAAACGTCATATCCAGGCCGTCCAACAGCTGCATTGAAAAATCTGAGATCATCCATTCTCAAATTCAAATACTGATTGTGAAATCACTCGCGCATACGCCCCGCGAGTGACGGGACGGCGTTTGCTGCTAACCGGTACAGCGAACGCTGTCGTTAGTCGAAAGTAAACTAGAATAAGAGGTACATGCTGTTGCCCCAAAGGCAACAGTTAGCGCCGCTTGCCGGCGTTCGGGTTGGTCGGGCCTCTGTCCATGGCCCGAAACTCGGAACTAATGGCGTTGATAAGCTCCGTTGCCGCTGCCGACAAGCGTCTTCCGCGGCGGACGCATAAGGTCATGCTCCCGCGCAGCATATTGTTCTCGATGATCGGTATCGCAACCAGTTCTCCCGATCCCAGTTCGCCGCGCGCGGAGAACGGCGGGGTGATCGTTATTGTCGGGCCCGCCTGGCTGAGGCGGCGGGTAAGCTCGAGAGAGTTCGTGGTCACCATCATGGGCAAGGAGATGCGTTTTTTTCGCAAGGCCTGATCGAGAAGGTTCCGGACGCCGAACGATGCATCAGGCATCGTAACGACGTATTGAGAGAGTTGTTGGAGCGATACGCGTCGCAGCTTTGCGAGCGGATGGGTAGGAGAGGCAAGTGCGTGCATGGCCTCGACATGAGAAGCGACGGAAGTAATGCCGACATTCCGGCGCATATTGAAAGTGATCCCGATGTCTGCTGTATCGCTCAGCAAGGCTTCGACGATGCGGTCGGATCCGGCGGAATAGATACTGAAGGTAATGTCAGGATAGGAGCGATGAAATTTCGTCAGGATGTCGGGCAGGATCTCGTGGAAGAGACCTTCAATGCAGTAGATGCAGATTTCTCCGCGCCGCAGTCCCTTGAGTTCGTCGACCTCGGTGCGTGCGTTCTTGAGCTGAAATAAAACTTCGTTGAGATGGACCATGAGTATACGGCCGGCGGGGGTCAGTCGCATACCCTTGGTGCGCCGCTCAAACAGATCGGATTGAAACTGTCGCTCAAGCTTCGCGATCATGCGGCTAATGGCGGAAGGTGAGATGTGTAGCCGCTCGGCCGCCTTGCGGATCGAACCTAGCTCGGCGACTTCATGAAAATAAAGAAAACTAGTATTCTGAAGCATCTGGATACTGTTCGCTGTTTTCTAGGCTGACATCTCAGTCGGACCATCCCGAGGCGCTAGTCAATCACTACAACGGTCAGATCGCACTCATCTTTGAGCCGCCAGTGCCCGTACTTCATCTGACCGCCTGCCGGACTATTGTTGCTTTATCCAATAAACTATAATTCCGCTTGGGTGAGGGGCGTGAATCGGCGCCACGACGTGGTGACCCCTGCCGTCTCTTTATTCTCAAGCACTTACCATGCCGATCGGCGTCGGGACCCCTCGCCGATTCACGCCCAGCGCCGACATCTACCGGATGACCGGCTTCTCGAGACCCAGCCTCGCGCAAATCTGGGTCTTCTACAAGTTCGGCCCTTGGCAAATGGTGGTGTCTGCGATCCGCCAATGCCGAGAAGTCAGCCCTGGTTCAAGCCAATTCGGATTTCACTGAAACATTCGTGACGGCACCGCTTGAAGACGTTCGGCTGGCACGGGCTCGCCGTGATTATTCTCGATGCGATGACGGGTCAAGTTCGCAAGACCGTTGCCGACACCTATGGCGAGTTTCCCGTCCGCACTCTATTTCCGAGAGTTGTCTAAAATTCCAAGACTTGAACTGTGAACACTCCACCGCCTAAAGGCGGTGGAGTGTTCACGCGTGAATGTCACGACCCACTTTTGCGTGGAGGCGTGGCCGACCTCCGCAATCGAATGAACGAAGCCTGTCACGTTCGTTCCAGCCGATCACCACCCTGGAGAAAAACTGAGAACGCTTGCAACGCAATATCTCGCTAATGTCGTTTGTCTCAAATCTTCTCAACACTCGCATTTTCTATTTTGCCGCAAGAAGAAGACG
>JBBRGE010000108.1:0-7233 GCA_038241045.1 Hyphomicrobiales bacterium
CGAACGTCATATGCAAGTCCGGCGACGTCGAAATAATAAGTATCGAGGGCTTGAATGCTGAAAGCGCCTCTTCAAGATTTTCGAACGTCGCGATACCGTACTTTCCAGCGGCCTCCTGGCGCCGGTCATCGCGCAGATCCACGCCTGCGATCTCGGCCACGCGCAAGGCCTGGAGATTGCGCACCCTGCGCTTCCCCATCGAGCCTAGGCCAATCACAAGGGCTTTCAAAGGTCGCCTCGCCGGTGGCGCATGACCGCTTCAACGCAAACAAAATCATAGATGTCGTCTACTTCGTACGCCTGATAGCGTTGAATGAGATGATGCGTGCATCGCGCGGTATAGAATGTCCGTTCGACCATGAGACTTGGCGTCTTTACGATATAGGCCACGCCGTAGGGAAAATATGCCGGCACCAAATCCTGCCGACGGCCTGCATCTTCGGTCGCTGAATAAAACGGCTCGATCCGGTCGCCAGCCATCTTCTTCATGACATCGGGGTGCTCGTGAACGGTACCGACGCTCACGATCGAATCGAACTGCTCCCATCGGCCACACAGCTTCTCAAGCATGAGGTCGATGTCATCGTCTTCGCGCAAGGGCGAAGTCGGCTCGATCAAGGCAAGTATATCGAACTCACGATCAAGCTTATTGCGATAAAAATCCAGCGCATGTTCGACAGCCGCCAAAGTCTTGGACGTGTCGCCTGAAAGTTCGTCCGGCCGCAAAAACGGCACTGATGCGCCGAAACGCCTTGCAACATCGGCGATCTCCGCATCGTCTGTCGATACCACGACCTCGTCGAGATATTTGGAGCGACGCGCGGTTTCAATCGACCAGGCGATGAGCGGCTTGCCGCACAACGGCATGATGTTCTTGCCCGGCAACCCTTTGGAGCCGCCGCGGGCAGGAATGATTGCGACGACGGATTTACGATCTATCATTGGACGACGCGTATTGCTGGGCGCTCTGCAAATCTTCGTGGCGGCCGATATCGAGCCAATATTCGTGGATCGGAAAGCCCGCGACGCCTTGACCGCACTTGAGAAGCCGTCCCAGCAGCTCCGGCATGTCGAGGCTTTCGCCGCTGCGAAGCAACTTGAAGATCGCCGGGTCCAGCACGTAAATTCCAGCGCTTACCAGACTGCGTTGCGTCGGCTTCTCTGCGATTTCTAACACGCCGTCGCCGTCCATCTGGACGACGCCATAAGGGACAATATGGCTGTATTCACGGACGCATAGCGTGGCGGCGGCGGCCCGATTTTCCTGATGAAAGTTCAGAATATTTCCGAAATCGACGTTCGTCAGAATGTCCGCATTCATGACCAGAACCGGCTCCGACGGAATATCGACAATCAGGCTCAGCGCGCCCGCCGTTCCCAGTTTTTCAGACTCTCGCAGATATTCGATCTGCACATCCCATTTTCTGCCATCGCCGAAATATTCTTCGATGAACTCGGCTTTGTAATTCACCGCGATACAAAAACGCCAGAAGCCGAACGAGGCAAAGTTTTCAACGATCGATTCCAGCATGGGCTTGCCGCCCACCTGAATCATGGGCTTCGGAATATCGTTGGTCAGCGGCCGCAAACGAATTCCCTCACCGCCAGCCATCAGCACGATGAGATTGTCGCGGCGCGGCGGCAGCAACATTTCATCGAGAGTATCCAGCCCGACGACACGACCGCCTTCGTCAATCAACGGAATTTGATGGATCAGCTTGCGCTTCATCACCGCGAGAATGGAATTCCGGTCGTCGCGCGGGCTGGCCGTTGTCGGCGCACGATTAGCAACATCGATGGCGGGTGCATCGAGCGGCAACCCCTTGAGCAAGCCGCGCCTGATGTCTCCGTCTGTAATTGTGCCGACAAGCCTTCCGTCGCCATCCACAACCAGCGTGATCTGCATGCCGCCGGAATCAATTCTGGCGATGGCGTCGCGGATAGTGCCGCTGGACAATAAAAGCAGTTCTGACCAGTTGTTCACTTCGACATCTCTTTTGCCGGCACGCCAATCATTTTCTTTTGGTCCGCGACATCGCGAACGACAACCGCGCCCGCGCCAACAACAACATTGCTTCCAATGACAATGCCTTCGATCACGGATGCTCCGATGCCGATATGCGAGGCGTCACCGACCTGAACATTACCCGACAGCGCGCACCCCGGTGCGATGTGGCAATGAGCGCCGATCTTTGAATCATGATCGATAATCGCGCCGGTGTTGATAACCGTATTGACGCCGATCTCCACACCGGTTTGCAGGATCGCTCCCGCCATAATCTGAGCGCCCACACCGAAGCTGGCGCCTTCGACGACAATCGCGGCGGGATGAACGACGGTCGCGAAGCGATAGCCACGCGCGTTAAAGCGTTCGAAAAGAGCGCGCCGAGCGGCTGGCAGATCGGTCGAACCCAGACCGTTCACGAGAATGATCGTATCGTCCGCGCGTTCCAGCAGATCATCGCCACCCCGAATGGATACGCCGTCGATTGTTTTGCCCCACAGGCTGCTGTCGCGGTCGAGAAAACCCGCAACCGCCTGCCCCGACGCCTTCAGTGCGGACGCCAGCACGCGCGCATGTCCGCCCGCTCCGACAATAAGAAGTGACTTCGTCATAGCTCGAGCAGTTCGTCCGGTGTATAATCGCGCTCGGCCTTGCGGCCGAGCATCGACCAGTAAAGCGACGGCGAAAGTCCGTTGCCGGGCCGCTTGGACGCGATGTTCTCAACAGTAAAAATCTCGCCGCGCCGAATGGGCTGTGCCGCAACAAGGCTGCGCCTGACCACCGGGATATTTTTAAGCTCAACATCCGCCGGTCGCTTGATCCCGTCGCCGAGCGAACATTCAACCTCGCGAATGGCACGAACCATCGCCGTTAATTCATGCGGATTCAAGGATGCGGCGTGATCCGGACCAGCCATGTTGCGGTCGATCGTGAAATGTTTTTCGATCACGCACGCACCCCGCGCCGCAGCGGCGACAGCTACGTTGATGCCGGAAGTATGGTCCGAAAATCCGACCTGCAGGCCGAACGCGTCCTTCAACGTATCCATTGCCCTAAGATTGGCCGTCTCGGCAGGCGAAGGATATTCCGACGTACAGTGCAAAAGCGTCACGTTTGTCCGCAAAGCCTGCTGCCCTTCCAGACTCGCATAGGCCGCAGCGAATGCGTCATCCGAAACAGGCCTCTGTGTTTCGGCAACGTAGCCGAATGCGAGCACCGCAAGCGCCGTTTCGACTTCGCCGAGCGTGCTCATTCCCGTCGACAGGATGATGCGCGGCCTCTTGCGCGCGCATGCCAGCAGAAACGGGGTATTTGTAATTTCTCCGGACGGTATCTTGATCGTCTGAAGGCGGAAGCGTTCGACCAAAAGCATGAGGCTTGGCAAATCGAACGGCGTCGACAGAAAGCCGATGTTTCGTTTACCGGCCCGTGCGATAAGGACGCCGTGATCGCTCTCGCTCAACTCGAGCGACCTGATCATATCGAGCTGGTTTTCAACGGCTGATGTCGCAAGCGTCTGGTAGTTCGCTTTCTTTGCGAAGCGGCTTGCGACCTGATCCGCCTTGAACGTCTGGAACTTGACGGAATCCGCGCCGGCATCGGCCGCCGCATCGACAAGCTGAATGGCAAGATCCAGCGATCCGTTGTGGTTGACACCGGCCTCCGCCACGATCCGGATGCGATCAGTCTGCTTCATGATTCAACAGCGATGGAGTGAAATCGTTTTTGCAAAATTCCGTCCAGCGAGACTTCGGACAGTTTCTGGGCGACATGCGACGCACTGCGGCCGTCGCCGTAAGGATTGGATATGGCCGAACAATCATAGCCGAGTGCGCGGACGATTGCAGCCGTAACAGCACCACGCTCTGCGTCGCAATCGATAACCGATGGCGGACGAACGCGGCCGTGCTGGCGGTCACCGATATTGACCGTCGGCTTGTGGAAACTCGGCGCCTCGATGAGTCCGCTCGATGAATTTCCGACAACGGCATCCACGATAGCCAGCGTACTGAGATAGCGCACCGACCCCAGCGAAGAATATGCGACTGCCCGCGCGCCCATTTTATCCACGAAAGTTTTTATCATTTCCGCGATAATGCGGCCGTCATTGTCGGCGTTTGGTAACGTGAAAATAAATCCGATGTTTTTATCGAGAGATTCCAGCGCCGCCAGAACTTCGGCGCACTGATCAGCCGCGGATCGTGAATCGAGCGTTGCGGGATGAAAAGTGACCAGCAGATTTCGCTGAAGGAATTGAAACCCGAGACTGTCCTGCAACTCGGCCAGCGACAGCAACTTCGTCCGATGCACGTGATCGAGTTGCGTCGATCCAAAATTGAAGATGCAGGCAGGGTCTTCCCCCATCTGACGAATGCGTTGCGCCGCGACAGCGTTGGTCGGAAAATGAACATGGGCCATTTTCGTGAGGCTGTGCCGGATAGCCTCGTCATACGCGCCTTCGGTCGTGTCCCCTCCGCAAAGATGCGCAATGGGAACATTCGCAATGAGCGCCGCCTGAGCAGCCGCCAGCAACTCGAAGCGGTCTCCGGCAAGCACGATCAGGTCGGGCGACAGCCGGTCGATTGCATCCGCGAAGCCGATCACGCCGAGCCCTATCGATTTCGTGATGCCAACCGCCGTATCCGACGACAGCAGCATCTCGACTTTCGTGCTAACGACGAAACCATCCTGCTCGATCTGCCTGAAGGTCAGACCGAACTCCGGAGACAAGTGCATCCCGGTCACGATGATCTGCAGATCCACGTTCGGATTGCGCTCAAGCTCACGCAGCACCCAATAGATGATTCCATACTCGGCGCGAGAGCCAGTGACGAAGCAGACGCGGCGGCGTGCGTTCATGGCTTAATGCGCCAACTTCGGGCTGCTCGGCAAGGACACGATGCGCTTATCGAGATCCGCGGCGCGGGTGAGCGGCATGCGCGGGCAGTCTCTATACATCGGCAGTTCGCTGATCAGGCTCCACACCGGCCGCGTCTGAATGCCGCGATCGTTCGTCGCATGGAGAACAGCATTCCGCGTCGAAAGCGACGCCCTGTCGAGCAAGAGCGTGTTCAGCCAGTAATTGCTTTTTGCATAATCAGGCTCGTTGACGATGCTCGCTCCCGCGATATTGGCGAATGCGTCTTTGTATTGACCGGCGAGCTGACGCTTGCGCTCCAGCCACTTCGGAAGCTGCTCAAGCTGCGCGCAGCCCAAGGCGGCGTTTATGTTGGGCATCCGGTAATTATAGCCCACTTCATCATGAGTGAAATTCCAGCGATGCGAGAGGCGCGCCGTCGTCGTCAGGTGCTTGGCTCTGGCAGCTATCGTTTTGTCGCGAGCAACGATGGCGCCGCCGCCGCCGGTCGTCATGATCTTGTTGCCGTTAAAACTGAGCGCGCCGAGTTCGGCGATCGTTCCCGTATGCCGGCCCTTGTAATAAGAGCCCAGGGATTCGGCAGCATCTTCCACGAGAGTCAATTTATAGCGCGCTGCAAGCTCAACAAGCGGATCGAGGTCAACGGGATGACCGAACGTGTGCATAGGGAGCAATGCGGCAATCCGCCGTCCCGTCAGCCGATTGAAGCATTCGCCGGATTTTATGTCGGCGATGTCTTTGAGGTGATCGGCCAGTGCGGCGGGATCTACTCCGAGCGATGTCTCATCACTGTCGACAAAATGAGGCAGCGCCCCGCAATAACTCACCGCATTGGCGGTTGCGACGAACGTCAAGGCAGGCACCAGAACTTCGTCATTGTCGCCGACGCCTGCCAAACGCATCGTCATCTCGATGGCCGCGGTGCCGTTAACAACGGCAACAGCGTAACCCCCGACATAGTCGCCGAGGTCGCGCTCAAGCCTGTCGACGTAACTTCCAACCGACGAAACCCAGCCCGTGTCGAGGCACTCTTTGACATAGTCCCATTCGCGTCCGCCGAATTCAGGTTCGTGCAATGCGACGGGACGTGCCGCACCTGCAACAACGACCTCAATCGCCTGCACGACGTCTTCGACGTTTGAGCTCAAAAGATCAGACACTGTAACCGGCGCGATAATGCGACAGATTCTTCGAATTGCTGAACCAGTCGATGGTGTTCTGCATGGCGCGGCGCATGCCCGCATGCCCGCCATATTCAGGCTGCCAGTTGAGCAACCGCTTTGCCTTGGCGTTATCCGCCCAAAGGCGCTCGACTTCGCTTGCAGCAGGCCTCATGCGCTGATTGTCCGCCGACACCTCGATGTCGGCCTTCATCAGGTCCGCGATCATCTTGACCGTGTCGCCAATTGAGATTTCGAAATTGCTTCCGAGATTGATGACCTCGCCGATACCGGCATCCGTTTCGGACGCCGCGATGAAACCGCTGACGGTATCCGACACATAGCTAAAATCGCGCGTGGGCTGCAGCGCGCCCAGTTGCAGTTTTTTCCGGCCCATCGCGATTTGCGTGATGATCGACGGGATTACGGCGCGCGTCGACTGACGCGGGCCGAAGGTGTTGAAGGGACGGATCGTCACGACCGGTAAGCCAAACGATGCGTGAAAGGCCGCTGCCATCTGATCAGCAGCGATCTTCGACGCCGAATAGGGCGACTGGCCCTGCAGCGGATGCTCTTCGGTGATAGGCACGAAGCGGGCTGTGCCGTAGACCTCGCTGGTCGATGTATGGATGAGAACATCCGCGCCGATGTCGCGCACCGCCTGCAGCACATTCAGCGTGCCACGAATGTTGGTGTCAAGATAACTTTCCGGGCTTTCGTAGGAATACGGAATCGCGATCAGGGAGGCCAGATGCATGATCGTCGAGCAGCCACGCACAGCCTCGCGAACGCTGCGGCTGTCACGAATGTCACCCGCAACGACTTCCACGCCGTCGATGTTGCAGGTATCGAGCCACCCGCGCGAGCCGAACGAATTGTACATCACGAACGCACGAACGGACCGCCCAAGCCTTGCAAGCTCTTCAACTAGATGCGAGCCGATAAAACCGTCCGCGCCCGTTACCAGGATTTTATTCTGAGCCATTCCCGTCATTAGTTTGTTCGTTTCGGTTGTCGGTCAGCGCCTACCCTAGCGAGAACGCAGCGCTAGAAATTTCCACGCTACCGCAGTCCGGGTGACTCGGATGTCACACGAATCGCTCCCTTGCCGGAGCCAAAATGAAACGCTCCGCACTACCGGCACGGGATAACAGCCGTGCTTACTAGGCCGCGGCTACCATATCTACGTC
>JBBRGE010000109.1:0-7224 GCA_038241045.1 Hyphomicrobiales bacterium
ACAAGCCAAGGGCCGAATTAACGCCGGCGACCGAGCGCTTGAACTTGGCATCACATTGGAAATGTTACTATTGAACGCCGAACACCAGGGGCAAGAACTACCGGGCCAATTGAATCTTCACTTCAGGCTAAGAGGCAGTTGGCTGATTGGTGTTGATTCAAAGGAACGCAAGTCATTGTACAAAGACCTTGGTCACATCTACAGCCTCCGAAGCCAGCTTGCGCATAATGGGTTTTCAGAAGAATTGGACAAGCTTGATTACGATAAGCGGATGGCCCTTCTGGAAAAGCATATCACTATCGCCGAGCGCATAATGCAAAAGCTTATTGTTGATGGCGCACCGCCGGATTGGGCGGCGCTGATCCTCGGAGGCTGATTGTCACATCACAACGGAATGTTGTCGTGCTTCTTCATCGGCGCATCGACGTGCTTGTCCTTGAGCATCGCCAGCGCGCGGACGATGCGCTTGCGCGTCGAGTGCGGCATGATGACGTCATCGATATAGCCGCGCTCGGCAGCGACGAACGGCGACAGAAAGCGGTCCTCATATTCCTTGGTGCGCGCGGCGATTTTTTCCGCATCGCCGATGTCGCCGCGGAAGATGATTTCCACCGCGCCCTTCGCGCCCATCACGGCGATCTGCGCCGTCGGCCAGGCGTAGTTCATGTCCGCGCCGATTTCCTTGGACGCCATCACGTCGAACGCGCCGCCGTAAGCCTTGCGGGTGATGACCGTCACCAGCGGCACCGTGCATTGCGAATAGGCGAATAGTAATTTCGCGCCGTGCTTGATGAGACCGCCATATTCCTGTGCGGTGCCGGGCAGAAATCCCGGCACATCCACGAAGGTCACGATCGGAATGTTGAACGCGTCGCAGAAGCGCACGAAGCGCGCGGCCTTGCGTGATGCGTCACTGTCGAGCACGCCCGCCAGCACCATCGGCTGGTTGGCGACGAAGCCGACGGTCTTGCCCGCGATGCGGCCGAAACCCGTGACGATGTTTTTCGCGAATGTCTCGGCGATCTCGAAGAAGTCGCCCTCGTCCACGACCTTCAGGATCAGCTCTTTAATATCGTAAGGCTGGTTCGGATTGGCCGGGATCAGCGTGTCGAGTGAATGGTCCTCGCGCTCGATGTCGTCGAAGCTCGGCCACTCGGGAACGCCCACCGTATTGTTGAGCGGCAGGAAGTCGATCAGCCGCCGCATCTGCAACAATGTCTCGACATCATTGTCGAACGCACCGTCCGCAATGGAGGAGCGCGTCGCGTGCACGCTGGCGCCGCCGAGTTCTTCCGCCGTCACCACTTCGTTGGTCACGGTCTTCACCACGTCGGGGCCGGTGACGAACATATAACTGGTGTTCTTCACCATGAAAATGAAATCCGTCATGGCGGGCGAATACACATCGCCGCCCGCGCACGGCCCCATGATGACGCTGATTTGCGGAATGACGCCCGACGCCTGCACGTTGCGGCGGAACACATAGGAATAACCCGCGAGTGCAGCGACACCTTCCTGAATCCGCGCGCCGCCCGCGTCATAGAGCCCGATGATCGGTGCCCGCGCTTTTATCGCCATGTCTTGAAGTTTTGTGATTTTCAGCGCATGCGTTTCGGACAACGAGCCGCCGAACACCGTGAAATCCTTCGAGAACACGAACACGGTCCGGCCGTTGACCGTCCCCCAGCCGGTAACCACGCCGTCGCCCGGGATGTGGTTGCGCTCCATCCCGAAATCGTTCGACCGATGCTGGACGAACATGTCGAATTCCTCGAACGAGCCTTTGTCGAGCAGCAGATCGATGCGTTCGCGTGCGGTGAGTTTGCCGCGCGCATGCTGCGCCTCGATGCGCTTGTCACCGCCGCCTTTTTTGGCGCCCGCGCGGCGCTCATCGAGAGATTCGAGAATGGTCTTCATGGATGGCCCCAGCGTGAATTCGATGTTGGGACGCTTTGTAGCATGCGCCCCCGCCGCGTGTTAACAAGCGCTTTCAGGGAGAAAAGCATGCTGTTTCTGGTGGTTTCGACGCCCCGGGCTGAGCGGCCGTCCGACATGGCGGCGACGCGCCAGACATTCTGGCCGTGGATTAGCGCGCATCAGGCGCAAGGCGTGTGCAAGCACATCTATCCGCGTGTCGGGCGCGGCGCGGTCGCGATTTTCGATGTTGCGAGCAACGAGGCGTTGCACACGATTCTCAACGAATGGGCGGACTTGATCCCGGCGCAATTCGACACCTACCCGCTCGTCGATCTCGATGCGACGAAGGCGATGCTCGCAGCACAGGTGGCGGCGAAGAAATAAATTGCCGCGAACTTATCGCGGCGGGCGGCTCGGCACGAAATAACTCGACTTGTGCACCACCTTGCCGTCGCGCGTGGTGATGACATCGACCAGCTCCATCGTCACTTTCTCCCCATCCGCCTTGGTTGCGGTGAGAATGGATTCGGAGACGAAATGATCGTCGCTGCCGTAGAGCGCTACGCCCTCAAAATGCAGCCCCGGCAGACCTGAAAAATCCTTGCCGAATTGTTCGGCCACTGCTTCCTTGCCTTTGTAAATTTTAGGGATGCCGTGGCGCTGATACGACGTGTCGTCGTTGTGCATCGCCATAATGGCGGGGACATCATGCGCGTTCCACGCCGCGTTATAACGTGTAGCGAATTCCTTGTAGGACATCGTTTGCTCCCTCTTTTTATCGTTGAGGTGAGCCTAACGAGTTTGCGAGGACTGCGAAACCCTCAGATTGCGCCGATATCAGCGAGGCATTGCTGCGCCACGGACATGCGCGCGGCCACATGTTCGGGCTTGCGGATGTCCATGCTGAGCGCGAACAACGTGATGTTGCCGCCCTTTTCCGCCCAGCCGACGATCCATCCGGCGCTCGCCGTGATGCCCTGCCGCGCGTTGGCTTCATCGACACCGATCAGGCCGGTCTTGTTATGGATCGCCGCATCGCCGAGTTGCGTCACCGGCACGATATCGCGCGTCAAATCCTGCGCGCGCTTTGAGACCGGCAGATCGCTGCGAAGCAATCTGGCAATGAAATCGATCTGCTGAACGGGGCTGATGCGCAGGCCGCCGTTAAGCCAGAAATGCTCGATGCCGCCGCTGATGTTGCGGTTGCCGTAGTTGAGCAGATCGAGATATTTCTGCTCGCGCTCGGCGCCGATACGTTTCGCGATCTGCTGATAGACAGGTACGGCGGACGCGGCGATTGCGGAGCGCAAGGAGTGATCCTTGTTCCACGCCTCGATGGCGTAATGCGTGCCATCCCACTTGAAGATGTCTTTATCCGGATCGGCAACGACGCCGGTATCCAGCGCGATCAGCGAATGTGGAATCTTGAACGTCGACGCCGGCAGTATCGCCGCGCGGCAGCGCGTATCGTCGCTGGCGATCAGCGTATCGCCGCCCGCTTTCATGGCGACGAATGTTCCCGACGTGCCTGCGTCGGCAAAGCGCTTTGCAAGTTTGGATTGAACGTCTAAGCGCCGCTCATCGGCCAGCGATTTTTGCGAAACCGCGACGGTGGCGAGCAACGCGAGCATGTGGCGGCGAGACATCATGATTGAGTTCTGCATCGTGACAACGAGGCGCGTTCTTCAACCGCAATATGGCCGAAGTGGGATCAGCGCAGGCGGCCAGACAGCCGCATCACGAAAATGAGAACTTCGGCGACGGCTTTATAGAGATCGGCCGGAATTTCGTCGCCAAGTTCGACGTTGGACAGAGCGCCCGCAAGCACTTCGTTTTCCTGAATCGGAATGTCGTGCTCTTTGGCGATCTCGACAATTTTTTCGCCGAGTGTGCCTTTACCCTTGGCGACGACGCGCGGCGCGCCCTTCTTGTCGTAGTGAAGCGCGACCGCGAGTTTGTTTTTGACTTCGATACTCATAGCGCGCGATCCAGAAAATGTCCGGCGGATGGCTTCGTCGACTGTGGCGGCGCGCCGTCACCGATCACAATGTCACCAATTTCAAGTGCCGCTTCGCGCAAGGCGTGCGTCAGTTGTAGTGCATTGGCGCGCAATTGCGCTGCCGTCGCTGGACGCTCCGCCCACATCCGAACCGAGGCGCGCTCGCCGCTCAAGGTCACCAGCGCATGGACCGGACCGGTCGGCTCCACATTCAATGAGAAACGTGCGCGCCACACTTTGCGTGACGGATCGGCGCTGACGCCGTTGCCGTCGCGAGAAATCTCGAACTGCGCCACCGCCGTGCCTTGCGGGGTTGCAAATGGAATTTCGAAATTCCAGCGCGGCGTATTGGCGTCGGACCGGATCGCCTGCCCATCGATACGATCAGGCAAGGATGCCACCTGCAATAACGTCTGGCGCGCGAGTGCCGCGTCGGTGTCATCCACAAGGTGGCGGGCGACGGCGACTGGATCCGCGTCAAGCGTAAGCGACGCCGCTGCAACGCTTTGCGCCGAAGGCGTCGCGCCACGAAATGGCGGCGGCGGCACTTCGGTCGCGTCTGAACCAGCGTTGGACTTTGCTCCAGCGGGATTGTTCAAGATTGCATGCGATGACGCGCTGCTCTCAGCCTCAAGCAACACCTGGACGGCGTCGCGCACGCCTTTTGGAAACGCCTGCAGCACCTCTTGCAAGGACGTCAAACCGGCATTGGCTGCCGTTGCGCGAGCCGTCGCGGTTGGCAAAGACTCGGACGGCGCGTAAATCTGAATTTTGGGATCGATACTGCTTTGCTCACCAACCACGGAAATCGACGCCTGCGGCAGTAGGATTTCGTCGTACTGAATGCCGGGTGTTTGTGACGGTACGATCGGCGGCGACGCGGATTGTCCGGGCGCAGAGCGCACCCGATTCTGCAATGAAGCATCAGCGGGCGATGACGATATTTTAGTTTGCGCCGAAGCCGCGAGTTGCGGCGACGATGGGTGCGTTTCCACCGCATCGCCAAGCCATGACGCCACGGTTTGCCTGAACACGATCAGCGCCGCCTTGAGATCGGGCGTCTCCGCGCCGCCCGGCAGTGACGCGAGGTGTTGTGCGGACGTCGCGTTCGCTTTCGCCGCCAGCGATTGTTCGAGAAATAATCCGGACTTTTCAAACGCCGCCTTGATGTCATTCCCAGAGAGTGCCGCGCTTAACTGAGGGCGAACAGCCAGCAATCTGGCCGCAGCCTCCTGCAGCGCGGGTGACAATGACTGCAGTGTCGCGGCGACATTGAGATTTGCGAATAGCGGCGAGAGGCTGGCTTGTTTGGCCGCCGCCGATTGCACCGCTGCAGAGACGGCCAGCGCCTCAACGTTGGTCAGCGGCCGCGCCGCGCGGCTATCTATTGGCGCATCCGACTGCGGCGCAATTTTCGGTGCGGCGATGTTGGGCGCAACGTTGGTTGCGGGTTCCGGCGTGCTCGCTGCGTCGTCAGGCGTTGGAATTGCGGACGCAGTGGATGGAGTGACGGCGGCAGCGGAAGTGGAAGCCGTTCCCACGCCGTCGCCATTCGACGATTGCGGCACGATCGCCAGCTTGACGCCCTGCGCGGCTTGCGAGACCGCAAGCTGCAACGCCTGCCCTGCTTTGAGCGGCACTTCCGACAACACGTCTATCGACAAATTGGCGATGGCGATGCGCACCAGATTGGCGTCGAGCACCTTCAGAACGGTGGCATCGATCACGGTGCCGGGCTGCAGCACCAAGCCGGGTGCCACGCCCTGCGCGCCGATAACCGGAAAAATGGGATTGATCGCGATGGCCATGGACGCGACGTTATCGAAGCGTCGTAAACCTCTCGTTAACTTAAACCGCTAGGAAAGCGCCTTCAGCACGAGCGCTGCCGCCTCAAAATCGCGCGATCGCGCGGCTCGGCGCAACTCCACCTCGCCGTCCGAGCCCCATTTCTCGGCATTCCAGTCCTCATCCACATGCGCCGCCGCCCAGACCTGCGATGCGTCGAGAAAACCTTCTTTCAGCACCAGCGCCAGCAGTGCCGAGCCGGTGATCGTGGTCGTGACATGAAGTGCCGCGACGGACCACGCGTCATTGGGCAGCCGCGCGCGGGCCGCCCCGACGGCCTGATCCGGCTGGGTCACGTGCATCACACCTTCAGTCAGGATGAAGTGTGCGCCGAGATCGTTCGCCGCCCAGCGCAGCACAGGGTCCCAATGCAGCGCCTGCCGCGCGATCAATTCTTCCGGAAAACTCGCGCGATAAAACAGAAGGTCCGAGCCGAAATATTTTGCAATGTCGTCCGTCACCGCTTGCGCGTTCGCCGCGACGCCGTCGATGGCGCTGTTGGCCAGGCGCGTCAGCGGCATCAACATCGGATCGATGGTGTCTTTTTGCGCGCTCCATTCAGAAGCCATTGCCTCGGCAAGCGCGTGGTTCGGCGCGATCAGTAGATTCTTCCCCGGCGTGCGAATCGGTTTGCCGTCGAGCGCAACCGCAAAGCCGCCCTCGGCGTCCACAGCAGAAGCAGTCTTGTAGAAACGTGCGCGCAACGGCGTGCGCGACGATTTGCGCGATGCCTCGCGCGGATCGAGCGGTGATTTTCCCGCAAGCTCATCGAACAGATCACGCATCGCGCTTCTTTCGTGGATGGCGGATTTTATTGTGGCTGGCCGCGCCGCTTATATGGCAAGATCGCAGCAATGCAGCAAGGGACCGACGTGACACATTCCGTCCGCTCGACGTTTATCGCACTGATCGGAATATCAAGCCTCTCGATTTCGTGTGCGTTGGCCGGCTTTCAAACGCCCGAATCCGTCGTTCGCAACGTCTACGCCTATTACGGATCAGGTTCAGATGGTTTGTCGGGTGGCCTGCCGCGCAATGAGGCCGCCGCCCGCGAGTTCTTCGACGACGGCCTGCAATCGGTCTGGACCGCGATCCGCCCGCCGCCTTACGACTTTTTCGTGCAAAGCCCCTCGTGGAAATTGGGGCCGGTGAACATCGCCGTCACGCTCAAGCAATTCGACCGCACCTATGTGGAAGCGTCCTTCACCAATGACGGCAAACCAGTGTCGCTGAACTTCATCGTCGTCAAGCGGCCGGAGGGCTGGCTGATCTACGACGTGGAAAGCATGCACGATTCACTGCGGATGTTTTTGTCGCAATTGAAGAACTAGCGCGTGGCGCAACTGCGCGAATAAGCTGCGCGGCCATTCGGACCGTAGCCGAGTGCTGCACCCTCGTCGAGACAACGCTGGACGCGATCGCTGAACGTCTCTCGGCGCTGCCCGCGAACACGCGGCTGAGGC
>JBBRGE010000110.1:0-7223 GCA_038241045.1 Hyphomicrobiales bacterium
ATTCGAAAACAGGTTTCGGTTTGACGCGTCGCCGGTTGTTTGCGGTAGCCGCTTCAAGTTTGCTGACGGCAGGTCCGGTCGGCCAAGCGCTGGCGCAGGCGCGTGTCACGGTGACCGAAGGCAATTTTCAGCCGATCCCCATCGCAATACCGAACTTTGTCGCCGGCACTCAGGGGGACAATGAAGTTTCAACCGGTATTGCGCAGGTCATCACCAACAACTTGAAGCGTAGTGGTCTATTTGCACCGATCGATCAGGCGGCTTTCATAGAACGCAATTCAAATCCGGACGTTGCGCCGCAGTTCCAGAACTGGCGTGCGATCAACGCGCAGGCGCTTGTCGTGGGCCGAACAACGCGACAGGGCGATGGCCGCCTCAAGGCGGAATTCAGATTATGGGACGTGCCCGCGAGCAACATGGTTGCGGGTCAGCAATACTCGACGGCTCCGGAATCCTGGCGGCGCATCGCGCACATTATTTCGGATCAGATTTACGAACGCCTGACCGGCGAGAAAGGATACTTCGACAGCCGCGTCGTGTTCATCGACGAGACGGGTCCCAAGGAGCGGCGCGTCAAGCGGCTCGCGATGATGGATCAGGACGGCGCCAACGTGCGCTATCTGACGCGCGGCGCAGATTTGGTGATTACGCCGCGGTTCTCACCGTCGACGCAAGAAATCACCTACATGGAGTACGGGCAGGGCGATCCGCGCGTCTACCTGTTCAACGTTGAAACAGGGCAACGCGAGATCGTCGGCAACTTTCCTGGCATGTCTTTTTCGCCGCGATTTTCTCCTGACGGTCAGCGCATCATCATGAGTCTCCAGCAGGGCGGAAACTCAAATCTGTTCGTGATGGATCTGCGGTCGAAATCGACGACGCGCTTGACCGACACGCCAGCGATCGACACCTCGCCATCCTATTCGCCCGACGCCGCGCGGATCTGTTTTGAGTCCGATCGCGGCGGCAAGCCGCAGATCTACGTCATGGCTGCCGGCGGAGGTGCGGCTCAACGCATTTCGTTCGGTGACGGAAGTTATTCGACGCCGGTCTGGTCGCCACGCGGCGATTACATCGCGTTCACAAAGCAGGGCGGGGGCCAGTTTTCCATTGGCATTATCAAGCCGGATGGTTCAGGTGAGCGCATTCTCACCTCGGGATTTCATAATGAAGGCCCGACTTTCGCGCCGAATGGCCGCGTCGTGATGTTCTTCCGCGAGGCGGGCGGAGGTGGCGGCCCGTCGCTCTACACGGTCGATATTTCCGGCCGCAACGAGCAGAAGCAACCGACGCCGGGTTTTGCATCTGACCCGGCATGGTCGCCGCTGTTGTCCTGATCTGTAGCTAATTTTAAGGCTTGGAGGCGGCGATTTCCGGATGGTGTGACGATGCGCAGTCATGCAGCAGGCCGGTGAAATATCCATGCGTCACATGCGCGATCTGCGGGAATGGGTCGCGCGTCATCAACAGCCGGTGCAATTCGGCGAGCCGGAAGCAGGGCACGCTTGGGAACAGATGATGTTCGAGATGATAGTTGAGGCCCCAGGGGGCGATCAGCCACAATTCCCAGAACGGTGCGATCACGGTACGGCTCTCGTTCAGAACGTTTTCATGCTCGACCGCATAATGTTCGGCGACGTTGCGAACATACCGGATAGCGAGAAAAACGGTCGCGAGTGGAACGATCCAGTAGAGCAGCAGAAGCTTCCAGAATCCGAGTATGATTGAAGCCGCCAGCAACGCGGCGAAGAAGAACAATCGCGCGCGGTTTACTGCAGCGGGAATGTCGCGGGTCTCTCCATTTTTGTGAAAGCCGCCCAACGCAGTCTTCACTTTCAGACCAGACAGATATTGCACGACATGTTTCACGACGTTGCTTGGCGATGTCGGAAATTCGAATTCTTCGAGCCCGACATTTCGTGTCCAGTCGGGATCGTTCTCGCTGTTCAATTCGCGGTGGTGAGAAAAATGGCTGTTGCGATAGCCGGCCATCGAAGTTGTCGTCGGGAGCGCGATGATTTCGCCGATGAAATCATTCAGTGAACGGTTTTCATATGCGCGGTAATGCGCGGCATCGTGCATCAATCCCCCGAGGGCATTGATACGAGAGCCGACAACGAGAACCGCCACAGCGTAGATCGCGGGATTCCACCAGGTTTCGCTGATCCATACCGCCGCGGCAATTAGTCCAAACTCAAGCAGAGCGGCTGCGGAAAACGCGACGCTGTCAATTCGCGACAGGTTGCGAATTTCATCCTTCGAAAGAAGTCGCGGAATGTCTTGCACACATGCATCGCCTAACTTCGCCGAGCGCGCTACGACTGCTTCACTCATCGCCACTCTCCACACAACGCAATATCGACAGGCCTGTAAGGTACATCCGTAAGGTCATTTTACCTACGGCCGTTAACCCGCCATTAAGGCCAAATTTTAATGTTTGGTTAAGATCGGCGCCATGCGGGAATCTCGGTGCGCGCACCGTGCAGCAAGTCGCGGGTTCCATCGGCGATCGCCGAGACGTTGCGCTGCATTTCACTGAACGAAGGCAAGCTGAGCCGCTTCCCTTCAATTCGCCAATGCCACCAATGAATTGCTAACGATGTTGACTCAGGAATACTTCACTAACGCGCGGTATGACGGAGGGTGAATTTCCTCGCGCGAGACGTGTGAATGGCTCTTCCGGGCTTCCGACGACCAAAAGACGATGCACTGCTGCCTCCCGCGATCTACGTGGCGCTGGTCGATTCGCTCTTTCAGAATTTCATGGCATCGTTTGCGGGCACCGTCTGCGCCGCTAACGCGGCGCTGCTGACGGCGTGGAAGACCGGGACCGAACTGCTCTGGCCATGCGCACTTTTGATTATCGCCGTCGGCATGGCGCGCACTCATGACATGCACTCATATGAGACCCACGGAAAGCCGCTGACGTCTGAAACCGCGCCTGAGTGGGAACGCCGTTACAAGGTCGGTGCGGTTCTCTATGCGGGATCGTTGGGTCTTTGGTGCTGGGTGGCGCTGTTGGGAAGCAGCGATCCGGTCGCACATCTTCTCTGTCTTTCGGTGACGATCGGCTATATCGCGGCCGGTGCCGGCCGAAATTATGGACGCCCGCGCATTGCCTATCTGCAGGTCTTGTTCGCGTGCGGACCGATGTGTCTGGCGCTCTTTCTGCACGGCGGCCTCTACTATTTCGCGCTCGGACTTTTGAACACATTGTTCTTCATAGCGCTTAAGCGTATCACGCTTGATCTTCACGACGTGCATACCCGCGCTTTGCTCGCGGGCGAAACCATCACGTCGATCGCAGCTCAGTTCGACACTGCGTTGAATAACATGCCGAATGGTCTTTGCATGTTCGGTGCCGATGGACGCCTTGCGGTCATCAATCATCGATTCACCGATATGATGCAGATCTGCTCCGACCTCGTGCATCGAGGATCGAATGTCCGCGATCTGGTCTCCGCATGCGTGAGCGCCGGAACGCTTCCGGCAGTCAGCGGAAACGCGATCGTCGAGGGAATCGAGCGATCGCAGATGACGGAAATCACGAGCTTGAATCCCACCTCGGCGGGTGAACGCGCATTGTCGTGGAAGCTGCAGCCGATGCCGAATGGTGGTGTCGTTGTGCTGCTCGAAGACGTCACGGAGCGCCGGAACTCAGAAGCGCGGATCAGCCACATGGCGCGCTTCGACGAATTGACGGGACTGCCGAACCGCGTGAGCTTCCGCGATGAAATCGAACGCCAACTCAAAAGTTTGACTGCCGACGCGCCGCAGTCCGCGCTACTTTTCATCGATCTCGATCAATTCAAGCAGGTCAACGATACGCTGGGTCATCCGTGCGGCGACAAACTGCTCTGCATGGTGACCGAACGGCTTCGGCACATGCTGCGTCCGCAGGACTTCGTTGCACGTTTCGGCGGCGATGAGTTCGTGGTTTTTCAGCGCGACATTCATTCGAAGGACGATGCGGCAGGACTTGCGAAGCGAATTGTTGAGAGCTTGAGCGAGCGTTACGAAGTCGACAAGCACCTGATCGAGATTGGTGCCAGTATCGGTATTGCGATGACATCGCCCGGCGTCAGCGCCGACATCCTGCTCAAGAACGCCGACATGGCGCTCTATCGTGCCAAGGCCGACGGGCGCGGCACGTTCTGCTTTTTCCGTGAGGAAATGGCGCAGACGGTCGAAGCCCGCCGCGTGCTTGAACTCGATCTGCGCAAGGCGCTGGCCAATGAGGAATTCGAACTGTTCTACCAGCCGCTGGTCAATCTGAAGTCCGGCCGCATTTCAACGTGTGAGGCGTTGCTGCGCTGGAATCATCCGGTGCGTGGCTCAGTATCTCCCGCGGACATCATTCCGGTGGTTGAGGACATGGGCCTCATTGTCGATCTCGGCCGCTGGATTTTGCGCAAGGCGTGCATGGAGTGCATGAAATGGCCTGAAGGCGTCAATGTCGCAGTGAACTTCTCGCCGCAACAGTTTCACCACCGCGACGTCATGAGCGAAGTGCGCTACGCGCTCGAAGTATCTGGGTTGCCGGCGCACAGGCTTGAAATCGAAATCACCGAGTCTTCCTTGCTGCGGAATACGCAGTGGACGCTCGATGTGCTGTTGCAGTTGCGTGAAGCCGGCGTGAGAATTTCTCTCGACGATTTCGGCACTGGCTATTCGAGCCTCAGCTATCTGCATAATTTCCCGTTACAGAAAGTGAAGATCGACCGGTCGTTCCTGGAGGGCATCGGCAACGATCGGCCGTTGACCTTGCTGCGCGGCGTCGCGCGTCTTAGTGCGGATCTTGGTATGTCGGTCGTCGTCGAAGGTATCGAGACCAATGAACAGTTGGAACTCGTCAGCGCCGATGGAACCGTCACCGAGGCACAAGGGTTCCTGTTCAGCCGTCCGGTTCCCGCGACCCAAGTCCGCGAGTTGCTGAAAGCTTCGCATGGGCGTTCGGACAAACCGATGCTGTCCGACACGAAAACTAGGCAATCGATCGCCTAATCGGCGTCGCCGCGTCTCACGCATCCATCACGTTGTGAAATCAGCGCGTTTCATCGCCGGCGCCTTTCATCAGACTCTCCAATTAACCCTAATAGCGTGATGTCTTTGCAATCGAATTAAGAAAACCTTAACGTCTCAATCACTCAAGCGTTCTGCGTAACTGAGCTAGGGGCTCCAATAAAAATGGGTTCTGCAACACAAGCAGCGAACCGTTTGTATGAGCATGGCAGCGAGCTTCTCGATCGCGTCGATTACCGGCTTGCACAAACCGAATTTGAAAAAGAAGAAATTTATCGGTTGCGTTATCGCGCCTACCTGCACGAAGGCGCTATCGAACCGCGCGCCGATAGGCGGCTCACGGATCGCTTCGACAATTTGCCTAACTCATGGATATTCGGCGTCTATTTTGACGGCGCTCTCGCAAGCTCGCTCCGGGTCAGCGTCGCGGCGTCGCCGAATGATAAAACGCCTGCGGTCGATGCATTCCCCGATCTGCTTCAGCCGGAACTTGCCAAGGGCAAAGTGATCGTCGATCCCAACCGTTTCGTTGCCGATCCGGATCGCGATCACCGCATTCCCGAATTGCCTTATCTGACGGTCCGGCTCGGCTATGTGGCTTGCGCCTATTTCAATGCGGACATTGGAACCGCCACCGTGCGCCGCGAACACCGCGCATTCTACCGCAAGGTGTTTTTGCAAACAGCGTTGTGCGAGCCGCGGCCTTATCCGACGCTGACGAAGCCGCTTTGTCTGATGGCGGCCGATTATCTCAGCGTTCGCGAGAAAATCTTCGAGCGCTATCCTTATTTTCGTTCCACTTTCTTCGAGCGCCGCAAATTGTTCGAACGCGATCAGTCGGTTTCAGAATCGCTCGCCCCGGTTTTGACCTTGCCGCCGTTTCCATTCGACCGCGCAACCATCGTGCCGCGGTCCTGAACTCTCCCGGACGTCGCACCGGCGAATATGAATAGAAAACAAACGGCTTGTGGCATTGTCCCAAGCCGTTTTCGCTTGCGTCCATTCACCGTCGCGCCATATTTACGGCTCATTAACCATCGCGATTGCTTTTCGCGGGTGGGGTGCATTTGACTGGGTTTGGCAACGGCCCATCAAGGTTGACGGAACGTTCGCTTAACTAAGCCGCTGTAGACCGGACTTTGGTCCAAGAACCTGAGCGTGGAGGCTCCGGAATGAAACATCAGATGCGAATCCTCCAGGGATTTAAGATTGCCGCCGTTCTGGCGGCGGCGTTGTCGATGGGCGCATGCGCCAATAAGAATGGCGCCGGGTCAGACGCGATGGCGAGTGCTGCGACGCCGGGTAGCCAGCAGGACTTTGTCGTCAATGTCGGTGACCGGGTGTTCTTCGAAAGCGACCAGACGGAATTGTCTTCGCAGGCGATTGCCACGCTGGACAAACAGGCGCAGTGGCTGCAGCAGTATAACCGTTACGCGTTCACGATCGAAGGTCATGCCGACGAGCGCGGCACCCGCGAATACAACATTGCGCTGGGTGCCAAGCGTGCCCAGTCGGTCAAAAGCTTCCTCGCATCGCGCGGCATCGATGCAAACCGCATGCGGACGATTTCTTACGGCAAGGAGCGCCCGGTGGCGGTCTGCAACGACATCTCCTGCTGGTCGCAGAACCGCCGTGCGGTAACTGTGCTGAACGCCAGTTCCTGAGGTGTAATACAAGAGACAATATCGGCGGCGCCCTCGGGCGCCGTTTTTGTTTTCCGGTTGGTGGCTTCACCCTGTCGGCAGTCACATTTTTGGCGTACTGAAACTGACAATGTCAGCCGCTTTGAAAGCGCCGCTCGCTCATACTCGCCGGGTCAAAATGTCATCCAAATTCCATATCGTTCTTTGTGTTTCACTCGCGTTCGCGCAGCTATGTCTGCCCGCAAATGCATTCGCACAGTCGGGCGATCTCGATCCTGAAATGCGCATCGATCGGCTGGAAAATCAGTTGCGAAAGCTGACCGGTCAGAATGAGGAATTGCAGTTTCGAAATCGGCAACTTGAAGAGCAGATGAAGGTGCTTCAGAGCGGCGCACCAAACCAATCTCTAGGACAGCAGGCGCCGCGCGCCAGTGGCCAAGATGTTGCCGTTACGCCGCCGGCCCAGCAAAACCCTGGATACCAACCCCCCATTCAGCAGCCCGGGTATAATTCACCGGTCGCCACAGCACCGCCGATCGTGATGGCCCCTGCCGCCGG
>JBBRGE010000111.1:0-7158 GCA_038241045.1 Hyphomicrobiales bacterium
TCTGCGCTTCGTTCTGCAGACGCTCCAGATCGGCGCGAGCCGCCTGCACGTCGCGGAACGAATCGATTACCTGCGATGGCGGATCGACCTTCTGCATTTGCACTTGCTGCACAAGAATACCCGAACCGTAACCGTCGAGGATTTTCTGCATCTGTTCGAGCACGGCAGCCTCGGTCGTCGTTCGCGCGCCCGTGAGGATCGGCTGGATGTTGGAACGGCCGATGATGTCGCGCATCGCGCTCTCGGCAATCGCCTTCACAGTACCTTCAGGGTTCTGAATGTTGAAAAGGAAGTCTCCAACGCCGTCAGGCTTGATGCGCCAAAGCACGGTGAAATCCACATCGACGATGTTCTCGTCGCCGGTCAGCATCAGGCTTTCTTCGGGAACGTCGCGGATGGTGGTGCCGCCGCCACGGCGCGAATCGTCGATGATCCGCATGCCGATGCTGAGCGTGGAGACGCGCAGCGCCTTCGGCAGCAGCACCGTCTCGACCGGATATGGCAGATGATATTGCAGACCGGGCCCGAGGGTGCGGACATGTTTGCCAAAACGCAGCACGACGCCAAGTTCTTCGGATTGCACACGGAAGAAT
This sequence comes from Hyphomicrobiales bacterium, assembly GCA_038241045.1. Lineage (GTDB taxonomy): Bacteria > Pseudomonadota > Alphaproteobacteria > Rhizobiales > Xanthobacteraceae > Afipia. The sequence continues at coordinate 594 of JBBRGE010000111.1, forward strand.
CCGGACAAACCCCAGATCACCATTGCCGCGAGCACAACAAGGGCAATACCCATGCTGCTGAAATTGCCGCCGGGCAGAAATGTCTGCAGCTTGTCCTGTCCCCGGCGCAAAAGATCTTCAAGATCGGGCGGACGCGGCCCCGCCGATTGCGGGCCGGAACCCCACGGTCCTTTCGGACCAGAACCCCATGGGCCTCCGCCTTGATTCTTCCACGGCATCGTCAGTCTCCTCCGTGCGGGCTTTCGCCTCGCAATAGACGCAGGGCTTTATAGGGGACGGACTGTGTCGTTACAACGCAAGTCCTTGGTCACCAGAGAGCTATGGTGCGGGGCAAATTTGTCAATGCAACCATCGCCGAATGCAGTTAATGCCGCACTCTGCGACGATAGGTGACATAGGAGAAATCGGCCGTGTCGCGGTCGCCTTTTGTGTTTCGCGCACGCGCGAGCTCTTCCCATTCTGCCATATCAATGGGATCGAACCGCGTATCGCCTTCGGGCTTTGCATGAACCTCGGTGACTTCCAGTCGGTCGGCAATATTCATCCATTGCGTGAAAATATCGGCGCCGCCGAGCACCATGATCTCAGTGACGTTTCGCCGCAGAGCATCTTCGGCGGCAATCTTGTGCGCGGCATCGAGCGACGCCGCAACCGTGACGCCTTCCATCTTGAAATTGCTATCACTCGTAACGACGATGTTGGTACGTCCCGGCAACGGTTTTCCGATTGAGGCGAATGTCTTTCGGCCCATGATGATCGGCTTGCCCAACGTCATCTGTTTCAATCGCTGTAAATCGGACCTGAGGTGCCACGGCATCGCGTTGTTCGCGCCAATCACGCCATTTTCGGCCACCGCAACGACGAAAACAATTTCCAGAGATTTTTTGTCGGAAGCATTTACGGTCACACGGCGACCTCGGCCTTGATATGCGGATGAGGATCGTAATTCTCAAGCGTGAAATCGTCGTAGCGAAACGAGAATATATCTTTCACGGCCGGATTTATTTTCATCGTCGGCAGCGCGCGCGTAGGTCGAGTCAACTGCAGCTTCGCCTGATCGAGATGATTGGAATAAAGATGCGCGTCACCGAGCGAGTGAACGAAGTCACCCGGCTTCAATCCCGTCACCTGCGCCATCATCATCGTCAGCAACGCATAGGACGCGATGTTGAACGGCACGCCGAGAAATACATCGGCCGAGCGCTGGTAAAGCTGACACGACAGCTTTCCGTTGGCGACGTAAAACTGAAACAGACAATGGCAAGGAGGAAGCGCCATCTTGTCGACTTCAGCAGGATTCCATGCGCTGACGATCAGGCGCCGCGAGTCCGGATTTTTGCGGATCATCTCGACGACGTTCGAAATCTGATCGATCGAACCGCCGTCCGGCGCGGGCCATGACCGCCATTGCGATCCATAGACCGGGCCGAGTTCGCCGGATTCATCGGCCCACTCGTCCCAAATTCGCACGCCATTGTCGTTTAGATATTTGATATTGGTATCGCCCGCCAGAAACCAAAGCAGCTCGTGGATGATAGATTTGAGATGCAGCTTCTTCGTCGTCAGCATCGGAAATCCGGACGCCAGATTGAATCGCATCTGGTGACCGAACACCGACAGCGTTCCCGTGCCGGTGCGATCGTGCTTTTCCGCACCGTCGCTGAGAATACGCTCAAGTAGATCGTGATACTGGTTCATCGCATCTTGTCATCAAACATAGGATTTGAACGCGCCGGTCTACGTGCCGACTCAGCCAGCTCTGCGTCATCATATTATACGATCGAAAATGGCGCTTGAACGGTATCGCCGCAAGAGCGCGAGAAGCCCGGACCGTGTTTTCCCCGTTGATTAGCGGGAGTTAGTTCACGGTTTCACGATAGGCTTCCACAAGGCAATTTCGCTTTTTACGAACTCGCCGAGGAAGGACGGCGTGGTACGATCCGGATTTGGAACAGCAGCGCCCATACTTGCGAAGGCCGATTTAACCTTAGGATCTTCGAGGGCCTTGTATATCGCCGCGCTGAGTTTTGCGACGATGGCTGGCGGCGTCCCTCTCGCGGCAAAGATAGCGTTCCAGTTGGACGCCTTGAACGCTGGAAAACCCGCTTCTGCTGCCGTCGGAACATCGGGGAAATCCGCGCTTCGCTCGTCCGCAGCAACCGCGAGCATCTTGATACTGCCTGCTTTGACCAACGGACCCGCAGTAACAGCCGTGTCGCACATGAACTGTGTTCGTCCGGCCATCACATCGGTCAACGCAGCCGCGGAGCCTCTATAGGGAATCTCCGTCGCGGTGCCCCCAAGAGCGGACACCAACAAACCGCACGAGACCTGCGATAGCGATGCCACCCCAGTGTTCCCCGCAAGTAGGCGACCGGGATTGGCTTTAAGATAAGCGCTAAATTCGCGAAGGTTTTTTGCGGGCACATCTTTGTTAACGAGGAGAAAGATCGGACTGCTGGCGACGAGGGAAACCGGCTCAAAATCCTTCTCTGGGTTATAGGGCAAATTGGAATTCAGCGACGTGGCAATTGCATTCGTCTGCAGATTTCCCATCAGCAGCGTATAGCCGTCGGGGGCCGCTCGCGCGACGGCCGACGCGCCGATGGTCCCGCCAGCACCTGCGCGATTTTCAACGACCACCGGCTGGCCGAGAATGCTGGTCAAGTTCTGGGCGATGACCCGGCCAAGCAAATCCGTTGATCCGCCGGGCGAAAAAGGAACGACGAAGGCAATCGGCTTGTTTGGAAAGTCGCGCGCATCGGGACGCGCAAGATCGCTCAGGCGATCGTTGCTCAATGCGGCGACTTGTTTCTGTTGAACCGGCGGCGGCACGGGCAAAACTGACTTCGGACCGACAACCTGGTTGGGCTTCTCAGTCTTCAAGGCCGTACTATCACCCGATTTTTTATTCGCATCGTCGAGTTTTCTTAGCTGCTCCTGCATCGCGCGATTCTGTTCCTGAAGAGCTGCAAATTCAGTCGCGCTGATGCCGGAATTGGTCGGCCGGCCTTTCAGATAAAACTCGCCGATGAAAGAGAGCGACAGTTCGGGAAGCTGATCGCGTTTCGTATTTTCGTAGACGTCCGCGCTGATTTTCCGAAACACCGTGCCGATTTCTTCCGGTGCTTCGATATGCTTCAGAAACGCCGCCGTATAAGGACTGTTGCGGCCCGTCCCATCGGCTGCCTCCCGCCCGGATTGCGTCGAGTAAGCAACGATCATCCCTTGAGGCGCGTCCATCTTCGCAAGGCCGTTTTGAATTCCCGCACTTCTTGTTCGCCCGATCGAGCGCTTGAGTTGTTCAGCCAGCGGGTTGTTGCGGCAGGAATCGAGCACGAGGATACGAAGATTCTTGGCCCTCTGCACATCCTCTGCAATTTCATCAACCCTGGCCATGCGGCGCAAATCCGCCTCGTCCGAAAGCCTCGCATCGACCGGCATCAAATAATTGACGCCGTTAAACTGCATCGCGTGACCGCTGTAATAAAAGATGGCAACATCTGCGTCGCGAGCCGCCCGTGCGAACTGGATGGTCGCACTCTCCATGCCCGCCTTGTCGAGATCGAGACCGACAATGGTTTCAAACCCTGTGCGTTTCAGCGCCGCCGCGATATCGGCTGCGTCATTCGCCGGGTTCGGCAGCCGCTGCGTGTTCTGGTAGTTGCCGTTGCCGATCACTAGCGCGACGCGCTTGTCGGCATGCGCCGCCGGCGTCACCAGCAACGAAAGCCAGACCGCAACTATGGTCGCCAAATAATGCGGGCGCATCGCCAAGCCTTTGATCGACAGCAATCAGTTCATCGAAAATATAGCAGATTATCCCGCAAGTCCGGCCTTTAAACAAGGCCCGCAAAACCAAGTGCACCGCCAACCGCCAGCATCCAAAGGGGATTTAGGCGGGTCAGCATCGTGACTGCGGCTGCCGCAACCGTAATCGCTGCGGCGATCCATGAACGATCCACCGTCTGCGCCAGAATAAAGCCGCTGGCGCACATCAAACCGATCGACAGCGGAACGAGCGCAGACTGAAGCAGCGCCGGCCATGGCGAATGGCTCGACCGGGCAAGGAGATTGCTGACGTAATATGCAAGGATTGCGGAGGGGCCGCACATCGCAATTGTGGCTATCAGCGCACCGATCACGCCCGCAACGTGAAACCCGATCAGTGTCACAATCAGCACATTGGGTCCGGGTGATAATTGCGAGATCGCGAACATGTCGGCGAACTGCGCGTCGGTCATCCAGTTTTGCACTTCGACTGCGACGCGATGCATTTCTGGAATTGTCGAGTTCGCACCGCCAATGGCGAGCAACGACATCAGGCTGAATGTCCATGCCAGTGTCAGCAGCGTTCCGACCGGAGAGTTCATGCAGCGCTCCGGGGCCGCAACGCATACGTGATGGCGATGCTCAAGGGGATCGCGACCAGCAGCACCCAGGTGAGCGGGAGCCGCAGCAATCCGATTGCGACAAAGACTGCAACCAAGAGCGACAGTGCGACGGGATCGCGCCTTTTCACCAGCGGCAACATCATTCGGAAAATAACCGCGAGAAAGAGTCCGACTGCGGCACACGACACGCCGGCCAGTGTGCGCTGCAACGCCGGAACTTCGCCGTATTGCGCGTAGATCGCAGCCAGCACTGTCACGATTACGACTGGCGGCCCAACTAATCCGAGAAAGGCTGCGATGCTTCCGGGAATTCCCCGAAAACGCGCGCCGAACACGACCGACAGATTGACGATATTGGGACCGGGCAAAAAATGACATAGCGCAAAGGCTTCGTTGAATTCGTCGGGCGTCATCCATTTGTGCTGATCGACGATTGCCCGCCGCGCCCACACCAGCACCCCGCCGAACCCGGCCAGCGACATCTTGGCAAAGGCGAAAAACAATTCGTCCAACCCCGGCGGTGCCGCCTTCAAATTCGGGGTCACGCGCGAATCGCCGTCGGGAGAATTCGGAGTCATGACCTTGAATAGAATGGCAGTTCCCGCAGGCCAACCGGCAATCTGAACTGCCGCGTATGCACCGGGGGCAGTTCATGCCCGAATTGCAGACGAATTCGTCGAAACGAGGCCTCTGCTAGGCCGGGTTTGGAGGCCCCGGCAACAAAAGCCTCCACCTCTATCATCATTGGGAAACTTGTGATCTGCACCCTCGCCTGCTGACCCGGGCGGTGTGGCGGGTTAGCATCGCAATAATTGCGCGAGTCGGAACATCCGGTCGTGCAGCAATTCAATACCGAGGATTCGTCACGAATCCGCCTGAGGACAGCGAATGGCAACCGACCTTATCCGTTATGACGTCCTTGCGCGCGACGCGTTGCGCGGGGTGCTACGTCAGGTTTTGAAGGATGCAGCAGCGCAAGGCCTTCCCGGTGAGCACCATTTTTACATTACGTTTCTTTCGACAGCCGAGGACGTGAAGATTTCACCGCGACTGCTGTCGCAATATCCGACGGAAATGACCGTTATCCTCCAGCACCAATTCTGGGATTTGATCGTGACCGACGACCGTTTTGAGGTCGGACTGTCTTTCAACGGCATACCGGAACGCCTCGTGATTCCCTTCAACTCGATCAAAAGTTTCTTTGATCCGTCTGTGCAGTTCGGCTTGCAGTTCGAGCCTTCCGAAGACACAGCGGTCGCAACAACTCCTGCTGCTGCAGAGCCTCTGACGAATGACGGTGCCGCTTCTACAGGCGAAGCGAAGAACGATGAAGTGTCGCGGCCCAGTGAAGGCGCCGAAGTGCTGCGGCTGGATCGGTTCCGCAAGAAATAATTGCCTCAACTGCGCTTTACTCGCCGCGATTGGTTGCGCGTGGCACGGTTTCTCGAGCGGACGGCAAAATGATCGATTCAAAAAAATCAACCCGTACTGAAACCGATACGTTTGGGCCGATCGATGTGGCGTCGGATCGCTATTGGGGCGCACAGACCGAACGGTCGCGAAACAACTTCAAAATCGGTGTCGAGCATATGCCGATGCCCATCGTGCATGCGTTGGCCATCGTCAAACTTGCCGCAGCGAAAACCAATCACGATCTCAAGTTGCTTGACGACAAGCGAGCACGCGCCATTACCCGTGCCGCGCGAGAAGTCATCGACGGCAAGCTCGACGACCACTTCCCGCTCGTCGTTTGGCAAACAGGATCCGGCACGCAGAGCAACATGAATCTCAATGAAGTGATCGCCAACCGGGCCAGCGAACTGCTCGGCGGCGAACTCGGCAGCAAAAAGCCGGTGCACCCGAACGATCATGTCAACTTGAGCCAATCTTCGAACGATTCATTTCCAACCGCGATGCACATCGCCGCCGCGGAACGCATCGTTCATGATCTTGTCCCGGCGCTGACAACTCTGCTCAAGGCGCTTCGTCAGAAAGAAAAGGCATTCGCCAAAATTGTGAAAATTGGGCGAACGCACACACAGGACGCGACGCCGCTCACGCTGGGTCAGGAATTTTCGGGCTATGCTGCACAGGTCGATAGCGGAATCTCGCGATTGCAATCGGCACTTAAAGATCTCTATCCCCTCGCGCAGGGCGGGACCGCAGTCGGA
>JBBRGE010000112.1:0-7119 GCA_038241045.1 Hyphomicrobiales bacterium
CATTTTTGGGCGAGACCGCGACCCGCATCATCAACGAGGTCAAGGGCGTCAACCGGGTGGTCTATGACGTGACGAGCAAACCGCCGGGGACCATCGAGTGGGAGTGAGAGGAATAAAACATGGCACGGGTTCGTTGCATCACTGAAATGGGCATGGGCGTCGATGTCCATGGACGCGATTCCACCAAGGCGGCCCGCCGCGCGGTCTCCGATGCCATTCGTCATTCCAGCATCAGTTTTTTCCCGCTGGTGGGTCAGACTCGCGACGAGATGTTCGTCGATGTGACTGTTGCGGTCCCGGATCCCGATGGCGTCGATATCGCGGCGGTCGCCAAGGAATTGCCTTACGGCAAGGTGACGGTCACGGCAGTCAAAGGCGGGCTCGAAGTTCCGGCCGCCAGCGGCGGCGATTCCATCATCATCGCCAACGCAGCGGTGATTGTGACCATCGACGACTCGAAAAATAAGTAACGCATGACAGTCACCATCTACGGAATTAAGAACTGCGACACGATTAAGAAGGCCCGCGCCTGGCTCGACAAGCGCGGCGTTGACTATCTATTTCACGATTACAAAACCGCAGGCATCGATAAGGCGCGTCTCGCCAAATGGGCGAAGGATGCCGGCTGGGAAACGTTGCTCAATCGCGCCGGCACGACATTCCGCAAATTGCCAGACGCCGATAAAAGCAATCTCACCGAGACGAAGGCGATTGCGCTGATGCTGGCGCAGCCCTCGATGATCAAGCGTCCGGTGTTGGAAGTAGGCAAGAAACTGCTGGTCGGCTTCATGGCTGAATCATACGAGACTTCGTTTCCGCGGAAATAGCGGCGTCGTTGCGGCGCATGCCGGCGTGGGGATTTTCGCGTCCGTCGCTTGACAATTCTCGCACATGGATTATATTCCTATCTATCCTGCCCCAACATTGAGGGGCGTTTCGCGATCGTCACGATACGCGGGGCGGGATGCGGTGGCCGCGTGCGGCGTCGCTTCGCTGGCTAACGGTGTGAAGTGTGCCGTAAGGCTCGCCTCTAGGATCACCGGCGAAGGATGACGGCATCGTTGCGTGGATTGGCCCAAACCGCGTGGTCCCGGCGCATCGCCTTGCGCCATGAACGGTGGCCCGACGCACGGATCGGCCGCCGGGGGCTCCGTATGCGGAGCGAGCCTCTAAAACCATTGCGTGCGGAACGCCGGATGTCCGGCGAGTTCGTGGTGACTCTGCTCGTGTGCTCATTTATTTTTTGCACGCGAGGCTGCGGATGCGTTGTGCATCCGGCGTTCCGTGCGCCCTCACGATTGGGGGTCGAGGAAGGCGAACGAGTTCCGGCGCGCCCGCGCCTTAAACAACAGGGCGGATGAATCACGCTCCGACTGGCGGAAAATATCTTGGAACGGATCGGCGCGGCGTCAGCCGAATTCGATCACGTCGCCGGGCGCGATGCGGCCGGGCATCTTGTGATACAAGTCGCGCGCGATTACCGACTTGAACATGTAGATCGGCATGACGTCGTTGGCGCGCATCAGGTTTCGGATTTCAAAGCCGCCATCGTCGCTGATGGTCTTGAGCGAGGCGATGATCTTGTCGACGCCGGCGCCGTCGGAAAACGGCATCAGCAGGCGTTCGTAATCGACCTTGCGTCCGTACAGGTCGCTGACCTTCGAGATGGTGTAGACCGGCAATCGCCGGTGGACGCATTCGTGATAGATCGGGATCACGACCGGCGCGAGCTTGGCACCGAGATAGTCGTCGAGGTAACGGCCTTTTCCCGTCGTGCCGTAAGCGTTCGACATCCGCGTGCCGTCGCTGTCGATCAGATATTTTGGCGCGTTGCCGCGCGCGTCCACGGTGTAAAAAACAATGTCCGCAAGTTCTTCGGACATGCGCTCCGGCTGGTAGTCGGCAAACTTCGGAAGCTGTTCGTGCTTTGCGTAAAGCCGCAGCCAAGTATTGAGCAGATCGCGCTGCTTGATGGATTTGACTGAGGCGGGCGAGGCACTTTGAAATGGCGCCGTCGCGTCAAGCCCCTCTGCGTCGAGCACGTCCATGGCTGTTGTCCTGAAAATGAATTGTCATCGAAAAAACCGGAATGGCTCATGCTCGCTTCGAATCTCGAAATTTTCGATGAAAGCTGGATTTCGGGGCGAAACACGCTTAATGGCGCGTTACCGATCGTTCGATCGGCCGCGTCCGAATGGCGCTCAACGCCCCGGCCCAAGTGTCTCCATGGCAAGCATTTTTTGGCGCAACGCCGTATTTTGCCGCCCAGCATTGCATCTTGCGCAGGTCAGACAATTCCATGCATATTCCGGTCAGAGCTTGCCAGCCCCGGCGGATTTCCAAGGATCCGCCGGGGAATGCGCAGGCGGGGAATTCGGTCACGGGCGCTCCGCCTGAAGGCCGATGGGGGAGATTTCTTGTCCAACGATTACATTCTTGAAACCCATGGCCTGACGAAAGAATTCGCAGGGTTTGTTGCCGTCAGCGATGTCAATCTGCGGGTCCGGCGCGGCAGCATTCACGCCTTGATCGGCCCGAACGGTGCCGGCAAGACGACTTGCTTCAATTTGCTGACCAAGTTTTTGAAGCCTTCGAAGGGTCAAATTCTCTACAAGGGGCAGGACATCACCGCGCTGGCCCCGGCCGACGTGGCGCGGCTCGGCATGGTGCGCTCGTTTCAAATTTCGGCGGTATTTCCGCATCTCACGGCGCTGGAGAATGTGCGCGTCGCGCTTCAGCGCCAGCACGGCAATTCGTTCGATTTCTGGAGATCGAAAACCGTTCTCGACCAGTATAACGATCGCGCGCATCAGCTGCTGGACGATGTCGGCTTGAGCGAGTTTGCGAAAACTACCGCGGTGGAAATGCCGTATGGCCGAAAGCGCGCGCTTGAGATCGCAACTACACTCGCGCTCGATCCCGAAATGATGCTGCTAGACGAGCCGATGGCCGGAATGGGCCACGAGGACATCGACAAGATCGCGGCGCTCATCAAACGCATTTCGGCGAAATACACGATCCTGATGGTCGAACATAATCTCAGCGTGGTGTCGAACTTGTCCGACACGATCACGGTGCTGACGCGCGGGCGCGTTCTGGCGGAAGGCAATTACGCAACCTTGTCGAAGGACGAACGTGTCAAGGAAGCCTATTTGGGAGCCGGCCATGAATAGTGCCGCAAGCACTCCCGTTCTCTCCGTGAAAAATCTGGAGGCGTGGTACGGCGAGTCCCACATTCTTCATGGCATCGATTTCAACGTTCGTCCCGGCGAGGTCGTGACGTTGCTCGGACGCAATGGTGCCGGTAAAACGTCAACGCTGAAATCGGTGATGGGCATCATCGGCAAACGTATCGGCACGATCGAGTTCGAGGGCAAGGACATCAGCCGGCTGGCGTCGGATCAGATCGCGCGCCTCGGTGTCGCATTCTGTCCAGAGGAGCGGGGGATTTTCGCCAGCCTCGACGTGAAGGAAAATCTGCTGCTGCCGCCGATCATCCGCGAAGGCGGCATGTCGCTCGACCAGATTTTCGAGCTGTTTCCAAACCTCAAGGAACGCCTCGGCAGCCAGGGGACCAAACTGTCCGGCGGCGAACAGCAGATGCTGGCTATCGCGCGTATCCTGCGCACCGGCGCGCGGTTTCTGATGCTGGACGAGCCGACGGAAGGTCTGGCGCCCGTTATCATTCAGCAGATCGGCCAGACCATCGCGCGGCTGAAATCCGAAGGCTTCACGATTCTGCTTGTCGAGCAGAATTTTCGCTTTGCTTCGACCGTGGCCGACCGCTTCTATATCGTCGAGCATGGAAAAATTATCGATACGTTTGCGAATTCCGAAATCGAAGCGAACATGGACAAACTTCATACCTACCTTGGCGTCTAATCCGCCGAGCAACGATCCACCAAATCTAAAAAACCAAACTGCAATTCTGGAGGAGACAACATGAAGAACACAATTTCAGCCTTGATGCTCAGCACCGCGATCGTGCTGGCCGCAGGCACCGGCGCATTCGCGCAGGACAAGAACGTCAAGATCGGCAACCTCACCGACATGTCGGGCCTTTACGCCGACGTGGGTGGCGCGGGCTCGACGCTCGCAGCCCAGATGGCGATCGAAGATTCCGGCCTGACCAAGAAGGGCTGGAAGGTCGATCTGATCTCGGCCGACCACCAGAACAAACCGGACGTCGGCGGCACCATTGCGCGCCAGTGGGCCGACGTTGAGAAGGTTGACGCCATCGTCGACGTTCTGAATTCCGGCGTGGCACTGGCGGTCGCGACCGCAGTGACGGAAAAGAATACGATCATGATCAATTCCGGCGCAGCGTCGTCGGATCTGACCAACTCCAAATGCTCGCCGAACGTCGTGCACTGGACCTACGACACCTACATGCTGGCCAACAGCACCGGTGCCGCGCTGGTGAAGGCCGGTGGCGATAGCTGGTTCTTTCTGACGGCGGATTACGCTTTCGGTGCAGCCCTTGAGCGCGACACCACGGCAGCCGTGACGAAGTCAGGCGGCAAAATTCTTGGTGCCGTGAAACATCCGCTGAACTCGTCGGACTTCTCGTCCTTCCTGTTGCAGGCACAGGCTTCGAAAGCCAAGATCGTCGGTCTGGCGAATGCGGGCGGCGACACCACCAACTCAATCAAGCAGGCAGCCGAATTCGGCATCGTGAAGGGCGGCCAGAAACTGGCGGGACTTCTATTGTTCATCAGCGACGTCAACTCGCTCGGTCTCCCCGTCGCGCAGGGCCTTAATTTCACCTCGACATTTTATTGGGACACCAACGACAAGACGCGTGAATTCTCCAAGCGTTTTGCCGACAAGATGAAGAACAACGCGAAGCCGACGATGGTTCAGGCCGGTGTCTATTCCGGTCTGCTTCATTATTTCAAAGCGCTGGAAGCCTTGGGCGGCAATCCACACGATGGCGTCAAGGTCGTGGAAAAGATGAAGTCGATGCCAACCGACGACGCTTTGTTCGGCCCGGGTTCGATTCAAGCCAATGGCCGCGCGCTGCATCCTGCGTTTCTCTTCGAAGTCAAAACGCCGGCTGAATCGAAGGGGCCGTGGGATTACTACAAGCTGGTCGGTACCACGCCCGGCGAACAGGCTTTCCGCCCGCTTTCGGAAAGCGTTTGCCCGCTGGTGAAGAAGTAATGGAGATTGCCCGGCGGCTAAACGCTGCCGGGCACCTCGTTTCTGTGATACGATTTCGAGCCTGAGAGAACCGAGACGATGCAAGCCCTCTATGCCCAGCTTCTGGTCGGACTTATCAACGGGTCGTTCTACGCGCTGCTCAGTCTCGGACTCGCCGTGATTTTCGGCATGCTCAACATCATCAATTTCGCGCACGGTGCCCTTTATATGATGGGCGCGTTCGCGGCTTATTTCCTGCTGTATTATTTGGGGATCAACTACTGGTACGCGCTGATATTGGCGCCGATCATTGTCGGCGGTATCGGCATTGTTCTTGAACGCACGATGCTGCAGTGGCTGACGGGGCTGGACCATCTGTACGGTCTGCTGCTCACGTTCGGTCTTGCGCTGATTATCCAGGGCCTGTTCCAGAACTATTTTGGCTCCTCCGGCCTGCCTTATGCCATTCCCAGCATTCTTCAGGGCGGCATGAATCTGGGCTTTATGTATCTGCCGATCTATCGCGGCTGGGTTGTCGTCTTCTCGCTGATCGTCTGCATTCTGACCTGGTACCTGATCGAGCGCACGCGACTTGGCGCAAATCTGCGCGCCGCGACGGAAAATCCAACATTGGTTCGCGCGTTCGGCATCAACGTTCCGCGCATGATTACGCTGACCTACGGACTGGGGGTTGGCCTCGCCGCATTGGCCGGTGTGTTGTCTGCGCCGATCAATCAGGTCCGGCCGCTGATGGGCGCGGATTTGATTATCGTCGTGTTCGCGGTTGTGGTGATCGGCGGCATGGGATCGATCATGGGATCGATCGTCACGGGATTTGCGCTCGGCGTCATCGAAGGCTTGACCAAGTATTTCTACCCAGAGGCATCGAACACGGTGGTCTTCGTGCTGATGGTGCTGGTGCTGCTCGTCAAGCCGACGGGACTGACGGGGAAGGCGGCCTAGCGTGGTGGTTCGCAAGTCCGCGCAGTGTGTCGGTAAGTCCATTCGCGGACTTGCGAAACAAAGCCACGCTAGGGTTTATAGTTTTCTAGTGTCCTTTCGAATCCGAAGTTCGCTTAGGGACAGACCGCAATTTGAGGCGAACTTCGGATTCAGGACACTCGCATGACAACCATTACCGACAATTCCATTCCTGCATCGGGTCGCAGCACCAGCGACGAAATGATCGCTTTCGTTATCATGGCGCTGTTGCTCGCGTCCGTTCCGTTCACCGGCATCTATCCGTATTTCGTGATGCAGGCTTTGTGCTTTGCGTTGTTTGCATGCGCGTTCAATCTGCTGATTGGATACAGCGGATTGTTATCGTTCGGCCATGCAATGTTTCTCGGCACAGCAGGCTACGCGACCGCGCACGCCCTGAAGGTTTGGGGATTTTCTCCTGAACTTGGTATCGTGTTTGGCGTCATCGCGGCTGCCGCACTCAGCGTGTTGACCGGCCTGATCGCCATTCGCCGTCAGGGAATCTATTTCGCGATGATCACATTGGCGCTGTCGCAGCTGTTGTATTTCATCTATCTGCAAACGCCTTTCACCCACGGCGAAGACGGAATTCAGGGCATTCCGCAGGGCAAGATGTTCGGTGTTCTCGATCTGTCGAATTCGACAATACTTTACTATGTCATTCTGGCGGTGTTTCTGCTCGCCTTCCTGCTGATCTATCGCACCATCAATTCGCCGTTCGGTGAAGTGCTCAAGTCCATTCGCGAGAACGAACAGCGCGCGATCTCGCTTGGCTACAAGACCGATCAATACAAGCTGCTGGCGTTCATCTTGTCAGGCACGCTGGCGGGTCTTGCCGGCGCGATGAAAGTTTTCGTGGCGCAGAATGCATCGCTGACCGACGTGCACTGGACGATGTCCGGCGAAGTTGTGCTGATGACGCTGGTCGGCGGTCTCGGAACCGTGTTCGGACCGGTGATCGGCGCCTTCGTCATCATCGCCATGCAGCAGTATCTG
>JBBRGE010000113.1:0-7093 GCA_038241045.1 Hyphomicrobiales bacterium
CATCACCGAATTGCATACTTCATTCTCGCGCGCAGCAACGCCAAAGAGTTATGTGCAGGACCAGCTCGCGTCCCAAAAGGACAAGGTCTGGAAGCTGATCGAGCAAGGCGCTGTGATCTACGTCTGCGGCGACGGCAGCAAGATGGAGCCGGGCGTGAAGAAAACGCTCACCGATATTTATCGCGACAAATCCGGCGTTGACGAAAAAGCCGCCGCGCAATGGATCGACACACTGGGCACGCAAAATCGCTACGTGCTCGACGTGTGGGCGGGCGGCTAACGCTATAAAATCATCCACGGCGAAATTTCTCGCCGCGTCACACGCGCGAGTTTTACTGCCCGCGATGCGCGGGCGGTGGAGCGCGGGGAGGCGCCAGGATGTTTGCGAGACACCCTTGAGGACGGCCTTGCGATCGGCCCGCCTCGCGCGGTTTGCAAATGAGTTTGCGAAACTCGCCTGCGAACCGTGCGCGCCCATTGACGTAGGGCGCTGCGCCTCCCGGCGCTCCACCGTCGTCATGGGGTTGCGCGAATGGTGATCGGTCATCCGCGTAATAACGATACGGAATATAATCCTAGGAGCCAAAATGTCAACCGGCGCAAGGGCGCTGAGCTATTCGCCGTTTGGATTGAAGCCCTCAGTAGGTTCCGGGAGGTTCTGTTTCCAGGTCGGTTGAATTTCTAAAATCGCCTTATGAAGCATGAGGGGAAGTTCGGAGATATAAAATTTAAAATTTCTATCCTCATACTCATACCGCAGTTTTTGAAAGCCAAGCGCCCCGTCCTCTAGGGCTTGGCTAAGTTCAGTGGGAATTTCCACGTCAATTCGTTTTGACATCACTGCAAGATGCGCGGTCTCTGCCGCGTGCAAATCCCAGAGCTGCTCAATTCGTGATCGCCGCAACAGCGGCAAGTTATTGAATAAGCTACGCAAGTCGTGGCCGTAATCAGGGACGACCCCGCTATCAATATGATGAAGGCATTTTAGATATAGTTCCGATGCGAAAGCCGATAACATCATTGCAGGTATCAGCGTCATCTGCTGAATTCTTCGTTCGTGTAGGTGCACAGCCTTTCGTAAGACCAGTGACACCTTTGCGCTTGGATAAATATGCTTTTCGAGTCGATGACGACTTGCGGTCGTCCCTTCATCGCTACGGCCCCGATTCTACTTAATTCATTTTACCTGATGCGCATGCTCGGCAATCGCGCCGATCACGATGGGCCACATCGGCATCGGCAGCGCGTGCCCCATGCCCTCGATCAGCAACAGTTTTGCGCCGGGAATAATTCCCGCCACCGCCTTGCCATGCTCCGGCGGCACCAGCGGATCGATGGTGCCATGAATGACGAGCGTTCGCGCCTTGACGCAGCGAAGCCGGGACGTGCGGTCGCCCGAGGCCATGATGGCGCGCAACTGCCGCCCGACGCCTGCGGGGTTAAGCCCGCGTGAGTAGGTCTGCTCGGCGCGCGATTGATCCTTCGCTTCATCCGAGGGAAAACTTCCGCCGCGCAGGATTTTCCAGTTCGACGCGAAGCGTTCGAAGTATTCGTCCTTGGTTTTGGGCGCGGGCGCAAACAGCATCGCCATCGCTTCGCGTGTCGGGTTCGGCAGTTTTGGACTACCGCTGGTTGCCATGATCGATGTCAGCGACAACACGCGCTCAGCGTGATTCATCGCGATCTCCTGCGCGATGGCACCGCCCATCGACAGACCGACGATGTGCGCCTTCTTGATGCCGAGCACGTCCATCAGGCCGATCACGTCATTGGCCATGTCCCATAATTTGTAGGACGCCTGCGGCGCGATCTTGAAAATCCGCAGCTTCAGCATATCGATCGCATTGAGCGGCTTGCCGCCGGACATCTTGGTCGACAGCCCGATATCGCGATTGTCGAACCGGACGACGCGGAAACCGCGCGCGGCAAGATCCTGGCAAAACTCGTCGTCCCAGAAAATCATCTGCGCACCGAGGCCCATGATGAGCATCATGGGTTCGGCGTTTGTGTCGCCGAAAATGTCATAGCAAAGCTCGACGCCGTTGGATTTGGCCAGCTTGGGTGCTTGGTAGGAAACTGTGCTCACTGGGGTTTCACTTTCGGGCTCTCGCATTGTCCAAATATGCAAATTCTATTGCATGCTTTGCTGCCGGGCAGAAGGGGCGCGAATGGCCGCAGCGCCGCAAATGCAGGTATCGTTATTGACCCCGCTGGCGCGACGGTATGGAATGGCAAAAAAGACGAGGCCCAAAAAAACCCAAAGCAGGCACTCGCGGTTCCGGAGGACACACGATGGCGGACAAGCCGAACGATCCCATGCAGCTTTGGCACAGCATGCTGGCCGAGATGGAGAAGGGCTTCAACGCCATGGCGACGCAGGTCATGGGCTCGGAGCAATTCGCCAAGACGGCGCATCAGCTGACCGGCGCGTCGGTCGGCGCGCAGAAGACCATGGGCGACATGATGGAAAAATATCTTGTCAGCATGAACATGCCGAGCCGTGCCCAGATGTCCAATATGGGTGAACGCTTGCAGACAATCGAGGCGCAACTCAACGAGATCAAGGCACTTCTGAATCGCGCGCATCCTGAAGCCGTCTCGGAAAGCGGCGCGGCCGTGGCGCGTCCGCCGCGCACCAGGCAGCCACCATCATCAGGGGGCAGTTCGGCATGAACGCCAACGCAGGAAATACGGCTGCGAACGCGGCACCGTTTTCCGATCCGGATGAGCTCAGCAAGCGCATCCAGTCGGAAATCGAGCGCACCATTCAGCGCAGCATCAAGGGCGTCGAATATATTTCGTCGCAAGGACCGACGCTCGGATCGACGCCGAAGGATATTCTGTATTCCAAAGGCACGATGAATCTCTATCACTATCGCCCGTTGGCGGATGAAATCTACCGCGTGCCGATCCTGATCGTGATGGCGACCACCAATCGCGGTTACATCCTCGATATGGTGCCGGGCCAGAGCTTTATCGAATTCCTTCTCAAGAAGGGTTATGACGTCTACATGCTCGACTGGACTGCGCCGCGTCCGGACGAGAAATCGCTGCGGATGGAGGATTACGTCCTCGATTTCATTCCGGAGAGCGTGCGGCGGGTGCAGGAAGATTCCGGCGAGATCGATGTCAGTGTCATTGGCTATTGCTTCGGCGGTGTGCTGTCGCTGCTCTACGGCTCGATCAATCACGACGGACCGATGAAGAACCTCGTCTGTTTCACCACGCCGATTGATTTTCGCGAGATGAAGCTGTTTCAGAATTTCTCGGATCGGCGATATTTTAACGTCGATCAACTCGTCGACAGTATCGGCAATGTGCCGCCGGAGATGATCCTGTCATCCTTTGAAATGTTGCGGCCTGCATCGCGCGCGATCAGCCAGGTGACGCTGTGGGAAAATATCTGGAACGATGAGTTCGTGAAATCCTACCGGATGTTCGACCGCTGGGCGGTCGATACCTTGCCGCTGGCGGGGGAGTATTTCCGCCAGACCGTAAAAGACCTGATGTGGGACAATAAAATTTTCAACGGCACCATGAGCGTCGGCGGTCACACCGCGGATATTTCCAAGATCAAAGTGCCGATTTTGCACGCCGTCGCCGAGCACGATCACATCGTGCCGTATGACGCGGCAAAGCATCTGATCCCGAAAGTGGCGTCCGCCGACAAAACCGAAGTCATTCTCAAAGGCGGTCACGTCAGCCTCGTGGCTGGCGCAAACGCCGTGAAGCGGCTGTGGCCGAAACTCGATTCCTGGCTGAGTGAGCGATCGACATGAGCAAATCTGACAAGCGTACCTATCCGCGCCGCGTTACAACCGAAGCCGGCGAGGTTGAGTTTCGCCACATGACGGCGAAGGATGAGGCCGCCGTTTTAACGTTCGCCAAAAAGCTGCCGGTGCACGATCTGCTGTTCATTCCGCGCGACATCAGCGAGCCGAAAGTGCTGTCGGCCTGGATCAAGGAAATCGAGCGCGGCGGCATGACGAGCCTGCTGGCCGTGAAAGACGGTGCGGTGGTCGGCTGCGGCACCATCGTGCGCGACGAACTCTCTTGGTCGTCGCATGTGGGCGAAATCCGCATGGTGGTCTCGAAGGACGTGCGCGGCACGGGTGTGGGCCGTGCGCTATCTCAGGAGATTTTCGCGCTGGCGCTGGAGACGGGCGTGGAGAAGATCGTGGCGCAGATGACGGTTGATCAGCGCGGCGCGATTGCGCTGTTCGAGAGCCTGGGTTTCAAGGCGGAAGCCCTTCTGCGGGAACAGGTCCGCGACAAGTCCGGCAAAGCGTATGACATTGTGGTTCTGGGCCATAACGTCGCCCAGGTCCGCGCCCAGCTTGAGGCCTATGGCGTGACTGACGCTGTAAGTTGATATTTTTCAGATACTTACTGTAATCACGGTTTCGTGATATTGCGATGCAACATTGATATTGCGTCGCACCATTCTCCATGGCATATAGGTCTTGCGCCGGGCCATTCCGGACGGCGCGGGCCAATCGCTCAAACAACTGAGGATGGAGACAAACATGACCAATTCTTTCAACACCGACGCTGTCATCAACAACGTCAAGACCGCTTTCGCGCCAGTCACCGACGCGCTCAAGAACCTCCCCAACATGGAAGTTCCTGAAGCTGCCCGTGACTTCGTCAAGAAGGCCGCCACCACCGCGCAGACCCGCGCTGCCGAGCTTCACACAGGTTCGGAGAAGGTGACGTCGGCCATCGAGACCGCTGTTTCGGGTTCGGTTTCCGAGACCGCGAAGATCTCGCGCAACATCTCGCAGGCTGCCTACGCTGACGTGCAGGCGCTGTTCACGACCATCGACAAGCTCGCTTCGGCAAAGTCGATTTCCGAAGCCGTGCAGATCAACACCGACGCGCTCAAGGCGCAGGGTGAAGTTCTGGTCGGCCGTGCGAAGTCCACGACCGAATACCTCGGCAAGATCATTGCCGATGGTGCGAAGTCGGCTCAGGACAACTTCGCCAAGGTCACGAACTTTTCGAAGTCGGCCTAATTAACCTCGCAGTTTCGACATCGAAGGCCCGCGTCATGCGGGCCTTCTTTGTGCCGCCAAGCGCTGAGTTCAAACTGGCTTTGTTTGAACCGCGCGCGTTGTGGTGCATTGTCGATTCTCAATGCGGGTTTCATCCGATGGCAGCGAACGAAAAATTCGTACTGGTTGCCGATGCGGGCGATATTTCGCGCGCTGCGGACCTGCGCCGTATCAAGGCTCTGGCCTCGCTGGTGCTCGTCGCCAGCGTCGGCGTGCTTGTGCTGGCCAAGGTGATGGAGCGCAACTATCCGGCGTTCCGATATCTGGCGGCGTTCGCGGAGGCTGCCACCATCGGCGGCATCGCCGACTGGTACGCCGTCGTGGCGCTGTTTCGCAGGCCATTGGGATTGCCGATTCCGCATACCGCCATCATTCAGCGCAACCAGCACCGCATCGCCGAGAAACTCGGCGCGTTCATCGAGGTGCATTTTCTCAGCGCCGCGCCTGTGAACACCAAACTGCGCGAGGTCGATTTTGCGAAGTTCATTTCGGACTGGCTGGGCGACCGCAAGAAAAGCAGCGATCTCGCGCGTTTCGTGTTGCGGTTGCTTCCAGCCGCGCTCGATGCGGCGGAAACATCGGGGCTAAAAAATTTCGTCACCAAACGCGTTATCGCGCAGGTGCAGGACATCGACATTGCGCCGCTGGCGGCCGGTGCCTTGCGCGGCTTCTTTCGCGACCGCCGCCATCAGAGCCTGCTTGACGACCTTCTCGCCGCGCTGAACGAGACCGTGACCAAGCCTGAGACACTGGCGCTGCTGCGCGATAAAATTCGCGGCGAATTGCCGACGCTGCTCAGGCTCTATCGCGCTGATGCGTTTTTGCTCAAGCGCATCGCGGCGTCAGCGACGTCGTTCCTTGAAGAAGTGCGCAGCGATCCGCAGCATCCGTTCCGCGACGAATTCGATCGCATCTTGTTGCAGTTCGTCGACAAGCTCGAACAGGAGCCGCTATATGCCGACAAGCTCGACGGCCTGAAGCGCGATTTGCTGGCGCGGCCGGAACTGGCTGCGCTCGGCAACGACATCTGGCACAACGTCAAACATTTCATCGACCGCAGCGCCAATGGCGACAGCGACGTGCTGCAAAATCATCTGACCAATGTGCTGGTCGAAGCGGGCAAACAACTCGCGGGCGATGCTGAAATGCGCGGCGAGATCAATCAGGGAATCGTCGTTGTGCTGCGCTCGTTCATCGCGGATCAAAAAAGCGGCGTGTCGCGGTTCATTTCCGATCAGGTGAAATCGTGGGACATGAAGCAACTCATCAATCTGATCGAAATCAATATCGGACGCGACTTGCAATACATTCGCTTCAACGGCGCGCTGATCGGCGGGCTTGTGGGATTGGGGCTTTACGGCGCGGAAAAATTCATCAGAGCGCTTTGAATTCAAATAGAAATTAGTAAATTATCGATTGTGTTTGAAACGGAATGAAAGGCGGCGGGTGTTATTGAACTCAACGTTATTCAGCCCTAGCTTTGACGGAGAGGTTCGTTGCAACGTCAGTTGCTGAGTTGCGTGCGAAGAGTCTTTTGAAGATCTTAACGCGGGATTGCCTGAGAGGGATCTCGCTGCATGAAAGGAATTGAAATGTCTGCCGCAACCATGACGCTTCAGCCGCCGTCGCGCACGCTGATGCTGCTCGAAGCGCGCGCCCTCAGTGAACTCGGCGCCTTCCTCGGCGCGCTTCCATTATTGTCGATGACCGCAAAGGGCGACGGTCATCCTGTCATCGTGCTTCCAGGTCTGGTCACCAGCGATACATCGACGGGGCCGCTGCGCTCGTTTCTCAAAGGCCGCGGCTATGCGGTGAGCGGCTGGGGCCTTGGCCGCAATTTCGGACTGCGTGCCGGCATTCAGGACGCGATGGTCGATCTGGTCAAACGCGCCAACGATGAGCACGACCGCAAAGTCTCGCTGGTCGGCTGGTCGCTCGGCGGTTTGTATGCGCGGCAGTTGGCGAAGATGATGCCCAAGCGCGTGCGCTCGGTTATTACATTGGGCAGTCCGTTTGCGGGCAGCCCGAAGGCGACCAAT
>JBBRGE010000114.1:0-7057 GCA_038241045.1 Hyphomicrobiales bacterium
GCGCCCACGCCACCATCTGAAGCCAATGCGGCAGTACCGACACCGGATAATAAACGCAGGTCAGCGGCAGCAACACGAACATCAGCGTCCAGGCGAGGCCTTCTGCGCCAAGTCCATTGCGCGCGACCAGGCCCGACGAGAGCATGCCGACCGACCAACTGGTGAAAATGAGATTGCAGAAGAACGCCACCAGCGCGAGACCCAGACCATAGAAATTGAACCCAAAAAACACGATCGCCAATAACGACATCGGGATGACGCCGATGGACAGCCGAATGATGCTCATCACCATGAGCGAGATCAGAAACTCACTGACCTTCAGCGGACTCATGAGAAGGTTGCCGAGATTGCGCGACCACATCTCCTCCAGAAACGACATCGAGAAGCCGAGCTGGCCGCGAAACAGAATGTCCCACAGAATGACCGCGCCGATGAACGTTCCTCCCGCTTGCGTGAAAAAACTTGAGTTCTGCGAGATGTAGGCTTGCGAGAATCCCCACGTCACAAGCTGCATCGCCGGCCAGTAAACAAGTTCGAGCAACCGCGGCCACGACGACGTCAGGAGATACCAATGGCGCAGCACCATGGCGGCGATGCGATGCATCGCGATGCCCGTGTGAACCGGTTCGGAGGCGGCGATTTGATCGACGATGCGATTCATGACTGCGTCTCCTGCATCCGGCCACGCGCGACATCGAGAAACACTTCTTCAAGCGTCGCACGATTGTCATGGGTCAGAATGCGTGCAGGCGTATCGTCATCTTCGATCCGCCCGCGTTTCATGATGATGACGCGGTCGCACAATCGCTCCACCTCGAGCATGTTATGCGAGGCCAGCAGGATCGTGGCGCCGTTCTGTTTTCGATAGTCTTCGAGATGAGTCCGAATCCAGTCGGCAGTATCGGGGTCGAGCGAAGCGGTTGGCTCGTCCAGCAACAAGAGGTCAGGCCGGTTGACGAGCGCCTTGGCAAGCGCCACGCGCGTCTTTTGTCCGGCGGACAGTTTTCGGCTCTGGCGATCCATGAATTCGGTGAGATCGAAATCGTTTGCCAATTCTGCAATGCGACCTTTCAGATCAGCGATCGCGTAAAGCCGTCCGAAAATCGTCAAGTTCTGCCGGACCGTGAGGCGGCCCGGCATATCCACATAGGGGCTCTCGAAATTCATGCGGCCGAGCACATGCGCACTTTGTTGCGGCATTGCATGACCGAGAACCCGGACGCGGCCCGCCGTTGGCAATACCAGCCCCATAATCATCGCGATGGTGGTGGTTTTGCCAGCACCGTTACCGCCGAGAAGCCCGGTCACCGAACCGCGCGGAATCGAAAACGAAATATCGTCCACGGCGCGCTTGGTTTTATAGACTTTGACCAGACGCGACACTTCGATCGCCGGTTCCGGGAGCGCGGAAACAGACGCGGGTTGGGCCACTGGGGGCAAATTTTGCGGCGCGTTCATCGGATGGGTTCAATGGGCCAATGCCAAGGCGGGCGCAAGGTCTGACGCGCCTCAAGGCATCGTTTGTGATCGGACGGGTCAGTGCTTAATGTCGCCGGCATGAGCGATATTGCGGCTTCAGATTTTCGCCCGTCGCGCCGGGATGTCCGGCTCGATACCGTGCTGCGCCTGAGGTGGCTCGCGGTACTCGGCCAGCTCGTGACAATCTTCGTCGTCACCCAAGGACTCGATTTCGACGTTCCGGTCATACCATGTCTCGCGATCATCGGCTTCTCAGCGGCGCTCAATCTTGTGCTGCAGATGGCGTTCAACCCAGTGCATCGGCTTGAACCCGCCTACGCGGCAGCACTTCTTGCCATCAACATTGCCGAGCTTGCGGCTCTATTGTGGTTGACGGGCGGCCTTCAAAATCCATTTTCGTTTTTATTCCTCGCTCCCGTGCTGATCGCCGCCACGGCGTTGACAACGCGTCTCACCGTTGCGCTTGGTTTCTTCGCGGTCGTGTGTGCGAGCGTGCTGGGATTTTATCACCTGCCGCTGCCATGGAATGGCGACGAGCCACTGGTGTTGCCGCGAACCTATATGATCGGCGTCTGGCTCTCCATCGTGTTGGCGATTGGAGTTACAAGTCTTTACGCATTTCAGGTGACCGAAGAAGCCCGAAAGCTATCCGATGCACTTGCGGCGACCGAACTTGTGCTCACCCGCGAACAGCATCTGACGCAGATTGACGGCCTCGCTGCCGCGGCAGCGCATGAACTCGGCACACCGCTCTCGACCATCGTGTTGATCTCGCGTGAACTCGAAAAGGCGATCGAAGGGGATTCGATGCTCGACGGGCAGACGCGCGGTGACATCAAAACTCTGCGCGAACAAGCACAGAGGTGTCGCGAGATTCTCGCAAAGATCACGCAACTGTCGTCGCATGGAGCACCATTCGACCGCATGCCGCTTTCGACCTTGATCGAGGAGACCGTTGCGCCTCATCGCGAATTCGGCATCGAGATCAAGGTGCGCGTCGCAATCGCTCCGACCGCAGAACCGGTCGGCATGCGCAATCCGGCGATCCTCTATGGCGTCGGAAACATTCTGGAAAACGCGGTCGATTTCGCGCGCGATCGCGTCGAGGTCAATGCGTGGTGGAATGAAAAAATCGTGGAGCTGATTATTTCGGATGATGGGCCAGGCATCGCACCCGATATTTTCAAGCGGATCGGCGAACCATATCTAACACGCAAGCGAGCAACCGATGATGCGCCCGGAGACCGTAGCGGGCTCGGGCTCGGCGTATTCATCGCGCGAACATTGCTGGAGCGGACCGGAGCCGAGGTCGCCTTTGCCAACCGTACTTTCCCGGATCACGGCGCGGTGGTTACCATCGTATGGCCGCGTGGAAGTTTTGAGACCTCGGACGCCGGCTCCTTGTCCGCTTAGACGAAAGAGCCCTTAAGTCCTGGACAGCCATTTGTTATTGAGGAGCCTGGCGCTGAAGCCTTGGCGCCGCCCGACTGTCACGCCATATACGAAGATAGGCATCAGAAGGACCTGAAACCGTGACCGCAGCAGCTCAAATCTCCGAAATTGCAGACAAATCCCTTCTCATCGTTGAGGATGACAAGGCGTTCCTCGAACGGCTCGCACGCGCCATGGAGGCCAGAGGCTTCGATGTGACCACCTGCGACAACGTGTCCGAGGGGCTAACTCACATCGGAAAAGCACCTCCGGCTTTTGCGGTTGTGGATCTTCGCTTGGGTGATGGCAACGGTCTGGATGTGGTCTCGGCGCTGAAGCTGCAGCGGCCCGACGCGCGCGCCATCGTGCTGACCGGCTACGGCAACATCGCGACCGCCGTGACTGCCGTGAAGATGGGCGCGGTCGATTATCTGTCGAAGCCCGCCGATGCCGACGACGTGGTCGCAGCCCTGATGGCGAGCGGCACCGAGAAATCGCAATTGCCGTCGAACCCGATGTCGGCCGACCGGGTGCGTTGGGAGCACATCCAGCGCATCTATGAAATGTGCAGCCGCAACGTCTCCGAGACCGCGCGACGTCTCAACATGCATCGGCGCACCCTGCAGCGCATCCTTGCCAAGCGCGCGCCGCGCTAGTCCCAACGTCCGGAACCTTTTCGATCCCATACGGTTAATGCGGCGAAACGGTCCTCGAAGGGGAGCGCGGCAAGCCCGCGTCAAGTTCATGCGGAAGTCGCGGCATATCGATATTTCATCACGGCTCGAAGCAACTAAACGTCTTGGCCTCGTTGAAGATTATCGCATCCTTTGGCAGGACAAATCGTTTCGAGCGCCGCAGGTCACCGTGATCGCACGCCCGGCTTTCCCCGCTCAGGTCACGAAGAATTATGTGGCTATCTTGCTCGCCCATCTTGTTCACAGCCGCGAGATCGTGGTGACACGACAGTATTGAAGCGACGGCTATTTGTAGTTTCGCGTTTGAACTGAATTGCATCAGGGCAAATCGATCATGAGCATTTTGATCAGGGATATTGTCAGCGAAGCGACGCGGTCTTCTCATCGTCGTCTGGATCTCGCGCTGTCCTGGCTCGATCTCGGAAAACCCCGATATTACGCGGGTTTCTTGCGTGGGCAGGCCGAGGCTTTATTTCCGCTCGAAGCCGCCCTCCAAGAACAGGGCATCGCGAACATCATGAGCGACTGGCCGCAACGGGTGCGCACGCCGTCGCTCGAGCACGATCTGGCGGCGATGGATGTCTCCTGCGATCCGCTGCCTGCTCCAGAATTCAAAGGCGTCGCCGAGATGCTCGGTGCCGTCTATGTGCTGGAAGCTTCACGCATGGGAGCGCGCGTAATGCTGGCGCGCCTCGCGCAGCATCCGGAATCCAGTTCGATTGGCGCGACTGCCTATCTGCGTCACGGCTTTGGACGCCGCTTCTGGCCGTCATATCTGACGCTGCTGGAAAATCATCCCGACGCGCAGGCTGACACCGCAAGCGTGGTGCAGGGTGCGGAAGTGGCTTTCGGTATGTTCGAGAGCGCGCTCATTCCAGTCGCCAGCGTCGCTGCGGAATAAACTCAGTCGATAATTTCTGCGTGTCCCTGCGGATCGATCAGACTGCTCATGCGTCGCGCGGCGCATAATCCAAAATTCACAATCATCGACTTACGTGTCGCCGCCGGCAAACGATGTTCGGGCGCGTCGCAATGCAGATGCGCGCCGTAACCGTCGGTGATAATCAATCCGGTGTCAGGCGGAAAAATCTCGCACGGCAAATCCTGCGTGAAGGCAAAGAACAGCCGGTCGCAATGCATCCGATAGTCCTGCCACTTCTGATCGGCGCGCAAATCCTCGATCGACGACTTGATTTCGACGATCCAGATGTCGCCGCGCGCGTTCATGGCGACCAAATCGGCGCGGCGGCCCGATGGCAGCGCCAATTCGCCGATGCAGGAAAATCCCAGCGATCTCAACAGCCTGCAGGTGCCGCGCGCGATTTCAAGCGCAGTGGCGGATTGGCGGCGATCTGGTGACGGACTTGGAATCGAATGGCCAAATTGTGAATTCATGACGCTGAGAGTTTATCAAACCTCGTGCGCCGCGACAGCCACAAATTGATACGGACCGCGCCACAATTCCGGCGTGGCAGCGTCGCGATGCCCCGGAACTCTGGTTCCGCGCGGTGAACCGCCGCGTGAACGAATATTTTTGGAGGGGACATGAAGTCAGTCATCACCATGCGGGCTTTCACGCTCGCATTTTTTATGTTGCCGATCACCGCTGTGTTTTCAAACGCCGACGCCAAGCCGACCGTTGAGGTCGCGTTCGTTCTCGACACCACCGGATCGATGGGCGGATTGATTGAATGCGCGAAACGAAAAATCTGGTCGATCGCAACAACGATCGTCGATGCCAATCCCGATGCCGACATTCGCATCGGGCTCGTCGCCTATCGCGACATCGGCGACGACTACGTCACCAAGACATTCGATCTCACGCCGGACATTCAGGACATCTACGGCAACCTGCTCGGTCTGAATGCGCGCGGTGGCGGCGACTGGCCCGAAAGCGTCAATGAAGCGCTCGATGTCGCGGTCAACAAGCTGCAATGGAGCAAGGGCGTTGACGCACGACGCATCGTGTTTCTGGTCGGCGACGCACCGCCCCATATGGATTATGCGCAGGACACCAAATACCCGGTGACGCTGGCGGTCGCCAAGCAGCGCGACATTCTGGTCAACACTGTGCAAGCTGGCGTCGCGCGCGACACCGAACGCGTCTGGCAGGACATCGCGCAACTCGGTAATGGACGCTACATTCCGATTCCGCAGGACGGCGGCCAGGTCGTCATCATTGAGACGCCTTATGACGACGACATCATCATCCTGCAGCGTGACATCAACGGCACCGTGATCCCTTACGGTCCCCCGAAGCTGCAAAAGCGCACCGAAGAAAAGACGCGGCAATTGTCGCAGGTTGCGGCTGCGTCGCCTGCTGCAGCGTCCGACATGTCGAGCTATCTCAACAAGCGCGCACGCGCGTCGTCCGAAGCCGTCACCGGCGATGGCGATCTGGTGAGCGATGTCGCCTCTGGACGTGAAAAACTTGCTAGCATCAAGGATGAATATCTCCCCGACAATCTTAAAACTCTTTCGCCGGTAAAACGCCAGGCCGAACTCGACCGGCAGATGCAGACGCGAAAGGGGCTGAACGACAAACTGACTGCTCTTGTCAAGAAGCGCGATGAATTCGTCGCTGAGAAGCGCAAGACCGAGACGCCGAAGAAAGGCTCTTCATTCGACCGCGTAGTCGAGGACACATTGAAGGCGCAGATCAAGCGTCAGTAATCGAAAACCTCAACCGAGCCGGTGCGCACGACCGGCTCGGTTCGCCACGCTGCTCAGACATGCGTGTCGAGTTTGGTGTTGGCGCATGCATGGGAAATCTGCATTGTCCTGCCGGACGCATCTCAACGCCGGAGTGGACCATGCCGACTTATTATTGTATCGCCCCCGCAGGGCTGCTCGATCCCGCCAAGAAAGCCGCCATCGCCAAGGAAATTACCCGCGTCCACAATGAGGTGACGGGTGCGGCGGGATTTTTCGCGCAGGTGATCTTCACCGACGTTACCAAGGGCAATCACTTTATGGGCGGCGTCGAACTGAAAGCCGATCAGATTTTCGTTCACGGTTTCATTCGTGCGGGACGCAGCCTTCCGGATCGACGGAAACTTGTCACCGGATTCACCGACGTGCTTGCGAAAATTTCAGGTCTGTCGAAAAAACTAGTGTGGGCTTACGTGGTGGAAATTCCACCGCGCCAGATGGTCGAATACGGCCACGTGCTGCCCGAACCCGGCGACGAAGCAACATGGCTGGCATCTCTGCCGGAGGAAGATCGTGCCTATATGCAATCTTTAGGCTCATGAGCGTACAATGACAGATCAGGTCGATAATACAGAAACCACCGCAAAAGCCGGCGCGATGATCGTGCCGGTGTCGCCGTTCGAACAGAACTGCACACTGTTGTGGTGTACGGCAACCAAGAAGGCTGTGGTGATCGATCCCGGCGGCGACGTGCCGAAAATTCTAGCCGCCATCAAAGAAGCCGACGTGACGGTGGACCA
>JBBRGE010000115.1:0-7030 GCA_038241045.1 Hyphomicrobiales bacterium
CCAGCCATCTCCTCGAAATCTTGACGCTCGCCGCGAAATTTCGGCTCGCCGTGAATTTCGACATCGATGATGAGATCGCGGCCACGGTGGATTTTCTCCATCGTGCGCCGCAGCGCCTCGATCACGGGGGCAACTTCAGTGACGGTCCCGATGGTGGTGAGCCGTGCGGCAATGCGCGCACGCTCCAGATGATGCGCAACCTGATCGCGCATGATGTCGGCCTGTTCGAGGATTTTCAGCGCAAAGGGATCGAGACCGTGCGCGCCGGCCTCGTTGACGATCACAGATAGCGGCGTCTTGATCGCATGCGCGAGATTGCCGACATGGGTGCGCGAGCGCTCGACGATGGCGCGGTTGGCGTCAAGGAGCGCGTTGGTCTCGACCGCGAGCGGCGCGATCTCGCGCGGAAACTCGCCCTCAAGCCGCTCCGCATTGCCGGAACGAATATCGGACAGTGATTTGGAAATGCGCTTGAGTGGCGCGAGGCCGTAGCGGACCTGAAAGATCGTCGTCAGCAACAATCCGATGGTCAGCGCCGTAAAGGTGCCGGCGAGATAATAATCAAAGGTGCGCGTCTCGTCGGTGATTTCAGCGGCATCGCCCGCGACGGTTGCGAGAAATTTCCCGTCGGCACCCAGATCGACCGGGCGCTCGACCAGCCGCAGATTCTGTTCCTCGGGACCGTCCACATAGGCAATGCGCACGCCGGATTGATTCAGCTCGACGCCCCGTTCTTCAAGCTTGGGCAGCGATGCATCCCACAGCGAGCGCGACGCGCGCACCTCCGGCTTGAGCCCGTCGATACGCTCCATTTTCCAGTACCATCCGGACAATGGCAGTTCGAACAACGGCTCGCCGAGCGACTGCACCGAGCGGTCGCCAGCCTTGTCACCCGGCTTGTCCTTCTCGTTGGGATCGTCAGGCGCTTCGGCTTCCGCAATCAAAGTGCGCAGATAGAAATTGAGGCGGCGATCGAAAGCGCGCTCGACCGAGCGCTGATAGACCGCCGACAACGCGATACCCGTGACGAGAAGGATCAGCACCACCCAGGCTGTTGCCGAAACGAACAGCCGGGTGGCGAGAGACTTAGCGCGCATCGGCCACGGCAGGCGGCGGGGTCAACAGGTAGCCGAGGCCGCGCACGGTCTGAATAATATCGACATCGAGTTTCTTGCGGATGCGGCCGACAAAAACTTCAATCGTGTTGGAGTCGCGGTCGAAGTCCTGGTCGTACAGATGTTCGACCAATTCGGTGCGCGACACCACGCGTCCTGAATGATGCATCAGATACGCCAGCAAGCGGTATTCATGCGAGGTCATCTTGATGTGATTGCCGTTGACGCTCACACGGTTTGTGCGGGTGTCGAGCATCACCGGCCCGCAAGTAAGTTCGCTTTGCGCATGACCGGCGGTTCGGCGCAGCAGCGCGCGAATTCGCGCCAGCACTTCTTCAAGGTGAAACGGCTTTGCCACATAGTCGTCGGCGCCGGCATCGAAGCCCTGCACCTTGTCGCTCCAGCGATCGCGCGCCGTCAAAATCAGCACGGGCATCACGCGCTTGTTGCGCCGCCACGCCTCCAGCACCGAAATGCCATCCATCTTCGGCAGCCCGATGTCCAGCACTACCGCGTCATAGGGCTCGCTATCGCCGAGGAAATGCCCCTCCTCGCCGTCGAATGCGCGATCGACCACGTAACCAGCGTCGGTCAGCGCCGTGGTGAGCTGGCGGTTTAGATCGGGATCGTCTTCAACCACTAGCAAGCGCAATTCACTCTCCGCGAATAACCGGTTTCGGGAAGCTAACATGAACGGCGCTGGCGTGAATGATGAATGAACGGCGGGAACGTTCCGGATTACTTTTTCTTCACAACCTTATTGATGAGCTTTCCCAGCACGCTCGGCGTGTCATGCCCGATTGCGAGCGACATTTTCTCGCGGGTGCGGCCGGAAACATAGACCCCCAAAACGCCGAACCTGAAGCCCCAATAACTCACCTCGACCAGTGAGGATTCGGGCGTTACGGGCTTTGGGTCGTCAAGACGATCCAGCGCCGAACGCCTGCGGCTAACGCGAGACGCAACAATCGAATTCGCCGTGACACGCGCGACGGCGTCAATCGCCACCGGGTCGTCGGCGCTGACGACGAGATTTTGCGCAGGCTCAGAGATGACCTTGGCGCGCGGCTTTTTAGGAGGTTTGTGCGCGCGCTTTCGCCCCGCCGGCGTCTTGGCGAGTTTGGACGAGGGCGTTTTCGACATGTGATATCCGCAAAAAAGCGGTCGCCACTCTAGGCGATTCATGCGCCTTCATGGACAACAGCTCAGAGTATTTTACGATTAGTTTAGATCTCGATCACTGCGAGCCAATCGGTCGAAGCCAAACTGGATTGCTTCGTCGCCGTCGCTCCTCGCAACCACACGAGCCGCACATCACGTCCGGACAAAAATAAACCAGATAATTCCCAACACGAAACCCGCCGCGACGGTGCTGATGGTCAGCAGCGCCAGCATCGAAGGTCCCGGCTCGCCGCCGCGCGCTTCTTCTGCGGTTTCGACGATGCGGCCTTCATTGCGCGATGCCGCGCGTGCCGAAGCTTTCGCTTTTGATTGAGACGTCGCGTTGGTTGTCTTGATAGCCGCTGTCTTGGTTGCCGTCTTCGATGCCATCTTGGTCGCCATAGCCCGCCTCAAATCATTGCATGCGCCGATCGCGCGCGTGGTCCGGAAGATGAACGCGGTGCGGTGGCCGAAGTTCCCGATGCGAATGGTGTGATGCGAATACTGCAATGGCGACCAATGCCGTTAGCTCGCCGGCCGTAACCTGCTGGCGTTGCGGCTGATGTGCCGCCGTGCCGCTGCGACCTCGTCAAGCACAACTCTGGAGCATGCGTGAAACCTACTGCGGCAGCGTCACGCTGTCAAGGACTATTTTCCTAGATTTATATTCCTAGACAATTCAGCGGCTTACTTGCAGACGCCCGTCTGCTTGCGGTCTTTCAAAATGTTTTCACAATAGGGCGTACAGGTTTTTCCGCCCCCGGCGATGCAGTTCGACATGCAAAGCTCATATGTACAGCTTTCACCGTTTTTGCCTGTGCCGCGTTTGATCTGGCTTGAGGCCGGCGACGCGGCTGCGAGCATCGCTGCGACAAGCAATCCCGAAATTATATTTTGCATTTTCATTCCCCATGTGCGTTTCAGTCCATTTGCACTTCGATCGAAGCCGCGCAGGACGAATTCACATTTCCGCCTCGATTCCAAGTCCGTCACCTTTTCGCCATTGCGCGCCTAGCGCACGCCCTCGCGCTTGAAAAACGCCGGATCGTTGAGCGCCTTGGTGAGGGTCTCGACCATGTCGGCGGCACCGTGATCTTCGCTGCCGTCGAGCAGCTCCCACATCTTGCGCAAATTGGCGCGCATCGGCGCTTTCAATGATGGATCGCGTTCGATCAGTGTGCGCGCGATAGAAAAGGCGATGGCCTCGGTGCCGAGTTTGGTTTGCTCAACAGTTGGCTTGGACATGGTGTGCTCCATTCGCTGCGTCACGATGCAGCGTGTAAAATTGAAAGATGGGTTCGGCGAGACTCAAAGTTGAGACGCGAACCGCGACGGGTGTGAGATAGCCGATTGTGGGATGTGCGCGCTACTGCAAATCAGCGATTGCGCCGTGTTTTGTTGACGTGCTGCGGATTTTATTCAGCCGGTTCGGCCGCTGCAATTTTCGCCGGTCCCGTGAGCGGACGTTCTTCCATGATGCCGAACAGAACGGCTGCCGATGCCAGCATCATCGCTGCCGCGCCGAACACGTAGCGGAATGCGTTCACCATCTCGGCGGACGCAATGGCATGCTTCACGCCGGCATGCTGCTCGACGCCGATGGAAATGTTGCGGCCGAGAACAGCAAGAAGAATCGCGCTGAAGAGCGCGACACAGAACGACGCCATCAAAGCGCGGAAGAAATTCATCGCGCCGGTCGCAGTGCCGACTTGCGCGCGCGCGACGGCATTCTGAATCGACACCACACTCAACGGAAAGATCGTGCCGAGACCGACCGCGAACAGCGACAATAGCGCGAGCATCGGCCACAACGGCAGCGGCGTTGCAGTGGCAAGCGTGAGTGCGGCAAGCGCGGAGATCGTTGCACCGAAAATCGTCGCACGCTTGTAGTGCTTCAGATGCATCATCGCGCGGCCCGCCGCCCATGCGCCCAGCACCGAGACAGCGACCAACGGAATCAGCGCGATGCCGGCTTCACTCGCCGTCAGGCCGTAGACGACTTCGTAATAGAGCGGCATGTGCACGGTGAGACCGATCATCGCGCCCATCGCGCAGCCGCCCGCCACCATCGCATACGGCACCACCGGCCCCGCCAGCAGCGGGATCGGCAGGAACGGCTCGTCGGTGTTGCGCGCGTGCCAGACGAACGCACATCCCAGTACGATGGCCGATCCGGTCATGGCTATGATGGTCGGAGAGGCCCACGCAAACCGATTGCCGCCCCATGTCAGAACCAGCAGAAACACCACTGCGGCAGCCATAAGTAGCACGCCGCCGAGCCAGTCGAGTTTGCGTCTGCGATGGAAAACCGGAATCTTCGCCATGCGAGGCAACAGGAGTGCGAGCGAGAGAATTCCGAGCGGCAGATTGATCCAGAAGATCACCGACCAGTGCAAATGTTCGGCGATCAGACCACCGAGGACAGGACCACCAATGCCTGCCGCCACCCACACCGAACTGAAATACGCCTGATACTGTCCGCGTTCGCGCGGCGTCACCACATCGGAAATTACGATCTGCACCAGCGGCAAAATTCCGCCGCCGCCGATCCCTTGCAGCGCGCGCGCGAAAATCAGCGTCAGCATGTTGGGCGCAATCGCGCATGCAATCGATCCCACTAAAAACAACATCATCGACACGACGATCATCGCGCGGCGTCCATAAATATCGCTCAGCGTGCCGTACACGGGAGCGACCGCAGTCGATGCCAGCAGATACGCAGTGATGACCCACGACAGATTATTCACGTCGTTAAACTGACGCCCGATCGTCGGCAGCGCGGTCGCCACGATGGTCTGATCCAGTGCAGTCAGAAACATCGTGAGCATGAGGCTCAGCATGATGGTGCCCACTTCGCCCTTGTCGAGCGCAGGCAGAGGTACGATCGGTGGTGCGTCGCTGACGTCGATTACTTCGGTCGCGATGTAGGATAATTCATCGCCCGTCTCTTCGGGCAAATCCCGCGCGCCGGCGATCTCCAGACCTTGCCGTTCTAGTTTGCTCATGAGGCCAATCGAAAAAGAGAGTCGGTGCAATGGCGAATGTCTAGCGCGGAGCGGCGGGATTCATAAGTCACGCGCGCGCATGGGTGGTTCACGCCCAATGAGCATCAAAGGGAGCATCACACGGCGCATCACGCTTTTGTTGGCGGGCGTTTCTTCAGTCGCGCGCGCTTGGGAATGATGCTCGGCCATTGCACGATGTGATCTTCGAGATCGGCTTCTTCGCATTCGTCTTCGGTGCCCCACACCCTGCCCCGCACCGAGACGCCTGCTTCATGCACGGAGTTCGGATCGCCGGAAATCAGCGGATGCCACCAATACAAATCTCGGCCTTCGGCGACGAGTTTGTAGCCGCAACTCGGCGGCAGCCAGTTCAGGGTGCGGACATTCTCCGGCGTGAGCCGGACGCAGTCGGCGACCTTTTTGGCGCGGTTGGGATAGTCCTTGCAGGCGCATAATCCGGCATCGAGCAGCGTGCAACTGACGTGGGTGAAATAGATCTTGCCGGTGTCCTCATCCTCGAGTTTTTCAAGGCAGCAGCGCGCGCAGCCGTCGCACAGGCTTTCCCATTCGACGTCGGACATTTCCTCCAACGTCTTGGTTTTCCAAAAGAATCCGGCTTGGTCCGATGGCGGTCGCAGTCGTTTCGTCATGCCAAATGCCGATTCTGATCTGAAAACGCCCCCTGCACAAATTCACCTTCAGCTTAAAAAATCCAGCAGCGCCATTGGTTTATACCCCATGGTCGGCTAGAAGAATGGCGGATTCACGGGCGGTGCGGACGAGTTGTAAAACGGCTTGTAAAGCGCCTTGGGAATATCGCAAATCTATAAGCATAGTTCAGCAGCGCTTTTCGTCCGGCGGCTCCTCCGCCACGCCATTTGACCAAGGGTTCCGGTGCGCCAGATCGTACCCAGCGACGTGAAAAAGTGGTTCCGGCATTTCCTGCTGGACCTCGACGCGCGCATCGATTCCTCGCTGTTCAAATCGGCCGTGGGCCTCCGCGAATTGTACGAGCGCTTCTCGACGTTCATGGATCGCTTCTACGTCGGACGCTGGAAGCGATGGGTCTTCGTTGAACCGTTGTCCGAAGGCGCCACCGTCGGGCTTGTCGGATTGATCCTGATGCTGGCGCTCGCCATACCGGCATTTCGCGAAACCTCCGATGAAGACTGGCTGAAAAAGTCCGATCTCGCGGTGAGCTTTCTCGATCGCTACGGCAATCCGATTGGCAACCGCGGCATCAAGCACAACGATTCCATTCCGCTCGAGGACTTCCCCGATCACCTGATCAAGGCCACGCTCGCGACCGAAGATCGCCGCTTCTACGATCATTTCGGTATCGACCTGGGAGGCACGGCACGCGCGCTGCTGACGAACGCGCAGGCCGGTGGCGTACGGCAAGGCGGCTCGTCGATCACCCAGCAGCTCGCGAAAAATTTGTTTCTCAATAACGAACGCACCATCGAGCGCAAGGTGAAGGAGGCGTTTCTAGCGATCTGGCTGGAGACGCGTCTGACCAAGAACGAGATCCTCAAGCTCTATCTCGACCGCGCCTATATGGGCGGCGGCACCTTCGGCGTCGATGGCGCTGCGCATTTCTATTTCAACAAATCCGCGCGGGACGTCAATCTCGCGGAGGCCGCGATGCTGGCCGGCCTGTTCAAGGCGCCGACGCGATATGCGCCCCACATCAACTTGCCGGCAGCGCGTGCGGGGGCCAACGTCGTGCTCGATAATCTTGTGGACGCA
>JBBRGE010000116.1:0-7030 GCA_038241045.1 Hyphomicrobiales bacterium
CACCACGCCCATGTCGTGCTCGATCATCATCACCGTCATCCCGAACTCCTCGTTCAGATCGACGATGTAGCGCGCCATGTCTTCCTTCTCCTCGAAGTTCATGCCGGCCATCGGCTCGTCGAGAAGAATGAGGTTGGGCTCGAGCGCCATCGCGCGGGCAAGCTCAACGCGCTTGCGTAAACCGTAAGGAAGTGTGCCGGCGACTGCCTTGCGTTCCGATTGCAGATCGAGAAAGTCGATGATCTCCTCGACCTTGCGGCGGTGTTCGAGTTCCTCGCGCCGTGCGCCGAGCCAATACAGAGATCCGGTGATGAAATTGTTCTTCAGCAGATGGTGCCGCCCGACCATGATGTTGTCGAGCACGCTCATATGGTGGAATAGCGCGAGGTTTTGGAAGGTGCGGCCGATGCCGAGCGAGGCGCGGGCATTCGGTTTAAGTCCGGTGATGTCGCGGCCGTCGTAGAACAGTTTGCCTTCGGTCGGCGTATAGCGGCCAGACACGCAATTGACGATCGACGTTTTGCCGGCACCATTGGGGCCAATGATCGAAAACAATTCGCCCTTGTTGACGGCGAAGCTCACATCGGTCAGCGCACGCACGCCGCCGAAACGCAACGAAACTCCCCGGACCTCCAACGCAACCGTCACTCAATTCCTCCCAGATACGACGCTTGGCGCGTTCTTTATCTTTGGTTGCCTATCGCAGCATCGATCCTACATCGACCGGCCACGGTAAGCCATTCTACTCGTGAAGTTTTGCGACGCAGGACGAAATTGACGCAGTTGTCATTACGGCAAAGCGGTGCTTTGAAATGTCTTGCGCCTGACATTTCGCGGAGCAAATTCCCTCCGCGCGATGTATACCAAAGCTCATTTTGCCGCGCCGCAATATCCGGCGCGCAGGCCGGTCGAAGAGTTCATGATTGCCGCAGATCATCTAAAACGCATTGCGGCCTGGTCGCGCGGCTTGAACGAACGCGAAATCGAAGTGGCGCGCGCTGGAATTGTCGAGAAGTCGTTCAAGGCGAACGAATACGTCTGCATGCATGGCGACCAGTTCGAATACTGGATCGGCGTCGTGACCGGACTTGTTCGCGTCGGCAACGTATCGCGCGATGGGAAGGCTTTCAGCTTCACGGGGGTCACGGCCGGTGCCTGGTTTGGCGAGGGAACCGTGCTCAAGAATGAAGCCCGGCGGTACGACGTGGTGGCGTTGCGTGACACGCGGCTGGCGCTGATGGACCGCGCGACGTTTTTTCAATTGCTTGAAAACAGTGTCGGGTTCAACCGGTTTTTGATTGGGTTGCTGAATGAGCGTCTTGGGCAATTCATGGGGTTGCTCGAACACGGTCGCACGCTGGATACGACGGCACGGATCGCGCGCAGCATCGCGTCGCTGTTCAATCCAATTCTGTACCCTGACTTGACGCGCTATCTCGAAATCACCCAGGAGGAACTCGGCGCGATTTCCGGCATCTCACGGCAGAACGCCAATCGGTCACTGAAGGTATTGGAGAAGGAAGGCCTGCTGCGGCTCGACTATGGCGGCGTGACGGTGCTCGATCTGGAAAAGCTGCGCAGTTATGGGGAGTAGTTGCGTTTCGTCATTGCGAGGAGCGCTTGCTACGAAGCAATCCAATTTGCTGGCTTGGTCTGGATTGCTTCGCTGCGCTCGCAATGACGATACAACCTAAACCTCAAGCCATTCCTTGCGGATGGCCTGATTGGCCTTGAGTTCGGCGGGCGTGCCTTCGAACACGATACGTCCATGGCCCATCACATAGACGCGATGCGAAATGCGCATCGCAATCGCCAGCTTCTGCTCCACGAGCAAAATCGCCACGCCGCGCCGCGCGATTTCCGCGATCAGATCGCCGACTTGTTGGACGATGAGTGGTGCGAGGCCTTCGGTCGGCTCATCGATCATCACCAGTTCAGGATCGCCCATCAGCGTGCGGCAGATCGTCAGCATCTGCTTTTCGCCGCCGGACAGCACGCCAGCTTCGGTATCGGCGCGCGCCGCCAGATTCGGAAACATCTCGAGCATATCGTCGAGCTTCCATTTGCCGGGGCGCTTGGTGTCCTTGACGCCGAGCATCAAATTCTGCCGCACGGTAAGGCCGGGGAAAATGTCGCGATGCTCCGGCACATAGCCGAGGCCAAGATGCGCGATTTTGTAGCTTGGAAGGCCCGCGATATCGCTGCCCTTGAACTTGATCGAGCCATGCGGCGGCACTTCGCCCATGATGGCCTTGACGGTGGTGGAGCGGCCAACGCCGTTACGCCCGAGCAGGCTGACAATTTCGCCGGCGCCGATGCGCATATCGACACCCTGAAGGATGTGGCTCTTGCCGTAATAGGCGTGAAGATCGTGGACTTCGAGCATCAGGCCGCTTCCTCGCCGAGATAAGCTTCCTTGACCTTCGGATCGTTGCGAATGTCCTCGGGCGTGCCGGATGCGATGATCTTGCCGTACACCAGAACCGAGATGCGGTCGGCGAGGCCGAACACAACGCTCATGTCGTGTTCGACGATCAAAAGCGTGCGGCCTTCCGTGAGGCGGCGGATCAGCGCCACGGCGCGCTCGGTTTCCGCGTGGCTCATGCCGGCGGTCGGCTCATCCAGCAGGATCACATCCGCGCCGCCCGCAATGGTGATGCCGATTTCGAGCGCGCGCTGTTCGGCGTAGGTGAGAAGGCCTGCGGGAACGTCGCGGCGTGAGGTGAGGCTGATGTCCTGCAGAATGCGAGCGGTGCGCTCGCGCACTTCTGGAAGATTGTCCACGCTTTTCCAGAATGCGTAGCGATGTCCGGTCGCCCATAAAACGGCGCAGCGCAGGTTTTCCCACACCGTCATATTGACGAAAACGTTCGTCACCTGAAACGACCGCGACAAACCGCGGCGGTTGATCTGATAGGGCGCGAGCCCCGACACAACCTGATCGCGCAACAAAACGCTGCCCGTTGTCGGAAGCATGTAGCCGCTGATGATATTGAAAAGCGTGGATTTGCCGGCACCATTGGGGCCGATGATGGCGTGGCGCTCGCCCGCCGCCACCTTCAGATTGACATCGCGGATCACGGCTGTGAGGCCGAAGCTCTTTTCGATGTTGCGCAGTTCGATCGCAGTGCTCATGCGGCCGTCTCCTTCGGCGGAGCCGTCGCTTCGTCCCAAGCGCGGCCGACCCATGTCCAGGTGCGGCGCGCCACCACAAAGCCGATCACGATCAGCGCCAGAGCAACGCCCCATGTGATTGGGCTTGCGGCGTTGAATGGAATCCCGAACGCCTTGATGTTCGGGTTGTCGCTAGGATTGGTGGTGTAATGCACGATCGACTCGATCGCCAGCATCAGCCCCGTCACCATTGCGAGCGTCGGCACAAGTGCGATCGCGTACCATGGCAGCACCTTGGTCAGCGTGCCGTTGCGTACCAATGGGCGATGCATCATCAGCAATCCGGTGACGCCGAACGGTGCAAACATCACGACCGCGATGAAGAACAATCCGAAATAAAGCTGCCACACCGGCGTGACGTCGCTCAGCGCCAGCGACAGGAACGTCACGAAGATCGCGCCGACGATGGGACCGATGAAGAAAGCGACGCCACCGATATAGGCGGCGAATAGAACCGTGCCGGACTGCACCGCGCCCAGATAGGCGGAATTCGCGATCTCGAAATTGATTGCGGCCAGCGAGCCTGCAATGCCGGCAAAGAAGCCAGAGAAACAGAACGCGATATAACGAACGACATGCGGATCGTAGCCGACGAACTGAACGCGCTCCGGATTGTCGCGCACCGCATTGCACATCCGTCCCAGCGGCGTTCTCGTCAGCGCATACATCGCGATCATGCAGATCAGCGTCCATGCGGCGACAAGATAATAGATCTGAGTCTGCGGGCCGAAATTCCAGTCGAACACCTTCAGCAATTTGGTGCGGTTCGCGGACACGCCGGCTTCGCCGCCGAAAAAGGTGCGCAGGATCAGCGCAGAGGAGGCGACCAGTTCAGCCACGCCGAGCGAGATCATGGCGAAGGCCGTGCCTGAGCGTTGCGTCGAAACCCAGCCCAGCAGCATCGCGAATATGAGGCCGGTGACGCCGCCGATCAGCGGCACCAGCGGCAGCGGGATCGGCCATTTGTTGGCGCCGATGATATTGATGGCGTGGATGGCGAGAAAACCGCCGAGGCCGTAATAGACTGCGTGGCCGAACGACAGCATTCCGGTCTGGCCGAGCAGAATGTTGTAGGATAGCGCGAAGATGATCGAGATGCCGATCAGGCTGAACGTCGTCAGCAATCCCCCCGACGAGAAAATCTTCGGCAGCACAAGAAGAGCGACTGCGGCGGCGATCCACAGCCCATAGAATTTGAGCTGGCTGGCGGCTGTGGGGCGCGGCGGCGCTACGGCTGCGGTAATGTCGCTCATGTGTCGCGTGTCCCGAGCAGGCCCATCGGGCGTAAAGCGAGGATCAATACCAGCAACACATAGGGCATGATGGGCGCGACCTGGGCGACGGTGACATTCCAGATGTCAGATAGCCAGGTCGATGCGTAAGCGGGGCTGAGCGGGCCGAAGACTTCGGACAGCGATCCGTTCATCGACACCGCGAAGGTTTGCACCAATCCGATCAGCAGTGAGGCGATGAACGCGCCGGGCAGGGAGCCGAGGCCTCCGACCACGACGACGACAAAGAGAATAGGGCCGAGAAGACCCGCCATGCTCGATTGTGTCACCAGCGCCGGTCCGGCGATGACGCCCGCGACTGCGGCGAGTGCTGTGCCGACGCCGAACACCATCATGAAGATGCGGCCGACATTATGGCCGAGGTGACCGACCATGTGCGGATGCGTCAGCGCCGCCTGCACGATCATGCCGATGCGGGTTTTCTTCAGCGCGACGAGCAGGCCGAGGAAGATGGCGATCGACACCAGCAGCATGAACATCTTGTAGGCGGGATAGTTGGTCGAGAAAATTGTGAAGGCAGGGAAGTTCAGGATGTCCGGCACGCGGAAATCAACCGGGCTCTTGCCCCAGATGATCTGCACCACTTCCTCAAGCGCGAAGGCCAGCCCGAAGGTGAACAGCAGTTCTGCGACATGTCCGTTCTTGTGAACCTGGCGCAGGCCGAAACGCTCGACCCCTGCGCCGATCACGCCTGCGAGAATTGGTGCGATCAGCAACGCGGGCCAGAACCCGAACCAGCGCGCCAATTGAAATCCGAAGAATGCGCCGAGCATGTAGAAGCTTGCATGCGCGAAGTCCAGCACGCCGAGCATGCTGAAGATGACGGTGAGGCCGCTCGCCATCAGGAACAGCAGCATCCCGAAAAGCACGCCGTTGAGCGTTGAAATGACGATCAGTTCAAGCACGAGCCCACCCCTGGAAGATTAGAGCTGCCTTCGCCCCGGCATCGACCGGGGCGAAAACAGATTGCGTGACGAAGCCTTTTACGGCCGGGTCATCTTGCAGGTCGTCGGCAGAATGGTCTGAGCGGTTTCGATCTTGGCGGCACCCTTCCAGCCCCAGCCGGTCTTTTCCTCGTCGAACGGCTCCTTGTTCTTCAATTCGCCGAACTGCGCGATATACATCGGCTGGAAGAACTGGTGGTCGTCCTTGCGCATAACGCCATCGCCGCCGTTGAAGACGTCGAACTTCATGTCTTCGAGGGCTGCTGCGATCTTCACCGGCTCAATCGATTTGGCCTTTTCGGCAGCCAGCGCGAACATGCGCATCTGGTTGACGGCGCGCGGGTAGAACAGGCTGAAGCCGTACTTCTCGCGCAGCGCCTTTTCAAACGCCATCGAGGAATCGTGCTTGATGTTGGCGTAGCCTTCCGCGATCTGGAAAACCTGATCGTTCAGGTTGCCCTGCTTGATCGCGGTCGGGCCGCCGGTGCCACCTGCGTAATAAGTGTACCAGTTCACTTTCAGGCCGGAGTCGGCGCCTGCCTTGAGCAGAAGTGCGAAATCCTGGCCCCAGTTGCCGGTGATGACGCTGTCGGCACCCGACGCTTTGATTTTCGCGATATAGGGCGAGAAGTCCTGAACCTTCAGCAGCGGATGCTTTTCGTCGCCGACGATTTCGATGTCGGGACGCTTGGCTTTCAGCATCGCGAGGGCTGCGGTACGGACCAATTCACCGAACGAATAGTCCTGGTTGATGAGATAGATCTTCTTTACCGCCTTCTGGGTCTTCATGTAGTTCGTCAGCGCTTCCATCTTGATGTCGGAATTCGCGTCCCAGCGGAAATGCCAGTAGCTGCACTTGTCGTTGGTAAAGGTTGGATCGACCGCGGCGTAGTTGAAGAATAGGACTTCCTTGCCGGGGTTGCGTTCGTTGTATTTCGAGACGAACTCGATCAGCGCCCCCGCCACCGAAGAGCCGTTGCCCTGCGTGATGTAGCGGATGCCGGCATCGATCGCCTTCTGCGCCTGGATCAGGCTTTCCTGCGGATTGACTTTGTTATCGAACGGAACGATCTCGACTTTCTTGCCGCCGATGCCGCCCTTGGCGTTCACCTCGTCGGCGAGATACTGAAAGGTCTTCAGACCGATTTCGCCGATGCTGGCGCCGCCGCCGGACAGCGGATCGATGTAGGCGATTTTCAAAGTGTCCTGGGCCAATGCCGCACCGCCCAGCATGGGAAGTGCAACGGCCGCAGCCATAATCAGTTTTCGCATGGTTTCTCTCCCTGAATTCTTTATGAGAACGGCCGCATTGATGGAGAACGATCAGGATTTTAGACCCTGTACCGTCCACGGCCATTTCGTCCGGGGATTGTGGTCCAAGCAAATGAATGCCGCAAGCCCGCCGGCAGGCTGAATGCAGCGCACATGCTTAATTTGCTAGCGCGGATTAAGGGCATGATAGGGGATTGGCCCGCTTTGCCGCACCTGCTGTGAACAGCTATTGTCGGTCAGTTTCATTCTGCGAAACACGAGCCCAGTGATGGCCGCCACGCCGTTCGATCTGAAAGATAAAACAGTCTACGTTGCGGGTCATCGCGGCATGGTGGGCGGCGCGCTGGT
>JBBRGE010000117.1:0-6960 GCA_038241045.1 Hyphomicrobiales bacterium
GATAGATGTTGGTGTAATGGCGATTGTAATCGGCATAGAGCGCCTGATTCTTCACGGTCAGTCCGTTTTCGAAGTCATGCTCGATGCTGCCCATCGTTGTCTGCACGTCGGACGCCGCGACGCTGTATGTCGGACTGCCGAAAAACGCAGAGAGATTGCCGTTCGGAGCGAACGGTGCCGCCGGGTTGAAGCGGTTCGAACCCACAAGACCGGGCAGTTTCGCCTGCGAAGGATTGCCGCGATCGTTGGTGCGCTCGTCGTGATAATACTCGTATGATAACTTGATCCTGGTGGTGTCGTTCGGCGTCATCGTCACCGTCGGATTGATGCCGTAGCGCTCCAGCTTGCCGAAATCGCGGAACGTATCCGAGCCTTCATAGAAGGCGTTCATGCGCACGGCGAAATCCTGGCTGATCGCCTCCCCAGCATCGAGCGCGATGCGGCGGTCGCTATAGGAGCCGGTCTGCGCGGTTGCTTCATAGACCCGCGTGCCGTCCGCTTCCTTGAGTGTGCGATTGACGAGGCCGCCGCCGGCACCGCGCCCGAAGGTCAGCG
Organism: Hyphomicrobiales bacterium; assembly: GCA_038241045.1. Lineage (GTDB taxonomy): Bacteria > Pseudomonadota > Alphaproteobacteria > Rhizobiales > Xanthobacteraceae > Afipia. The sequence goes on from JBBRGE010000117.1 coordinate 556, forward strand.
CGCTCGGCCCTTTGATGACTTCGATGCTCTGGGTGTTGTAGAGATCGCGGAAATACTGCACGTCGTCGCGGAAGCCGTTGACGAAGAAGTTGGCGCTGGAATCGACGCCGCGAATGACGAGCTCATCGCGATTGCCTTCGCCCTGATGAATCGCCACGCCGGGAATATAGCGCGTGATATCGGTGAGTTGTTGCGCGCCGGAATCCTTGATGAAGTCTTTGGTGATGACGTTGACGGTCTGCGGAATGTTGATGAGCGGCGTGTTGGTCTTGGTCGCAACCGACGTCGAGTTGGCGTAGTAGCCGACCGTGCCGGTGCGCGCGTCTTGCGTATTGGCGGGTTGCGCCTGCGGCTGCTGCGCGACAACGGGAGCTGCTTCGCGCGAGGGGGCGGCGCGGGCGCGGCGCGGTTTCTTTTTATTGGCATCGACGGAGACGGGCGGCAGCGCGGTTGCGCCGGGGCGGGCTTCTGACGTTCCCTGTTGGGCTTGCGCAGCGCTAGTCATGCCGAATGTAAACCCGATACTCAATGCGATAGAACTCACAGACACAAAAGCCGCACGCACAACACGACCGTTACGTTTTTCCGGATACTTGCTCACGCCACGCCCCCAATTCACGCCGCGTTTGCTCGCGGCAATTTCTTGGCTTTCTCTTGGAGAAAATGAGCGCGCGCGTCTATGCGCCGCGCTTGGAACGTCTCTACATCGCGCGGTGAAATAACCCTGCGAGGAAATTTAGAAGCCGTCTAGGAAACGTCTTCGCTTTGTCTCCCAACGTCATTTGCATTTCTCACAGTGTTTGTGATCCTTGCCGACGGCGCAATTTGTTGGAGAGATTCTAAACTTGTAAATTCGGATCGCGTGTTTCCGGCGTGACGGTGATGCGATTTTGGCCGATTGATAGAGTGAGATCGCCACCACTCAACATTGCGGCGCAGCTGTATGCGAGGCAGCGGCACTTTCGGAAAATATAACGATGCTCGGCCGACTGATGTCGTATTTTCAAAGCAACCGGCAAGACGCTCTGCGCTGGGGACTGAGCGGCACCATCGTGCTGTTGGCGCATGTCTCGATCGCAGCTGCGATTGTCGGTTGGGCCGATACCGACGAATCGACCGATCGCGTCGGCGCGATGGTGGTCGAGCTTGCGCCGTTGCCGGTGGCGCCGAACAATACACCGTCGGATATTCAGCCCGGCCCCGAACAACAGCAGGCGGAAGCCACGCCCGAGCGGATTGCGAAGCCGACCGAGAAGCCGGTCGATAAGATCGTCGAGCCCGAGAAGGTCGAGGAACAGCAGGATATTCCCACCAAAGAAAATCCCGATGTCGCACTACAGAAGAAATCGCCGAAGCCGCAACCTGAAAAGCCGACGCCGTCCGAGGCGCAGCTTGCAGCACCTGTGACGAGCGCCCCACAAATGTCGAAAGTTGAGACGGCGGCGGTCGCAGCAGCGCCGGTGCAGACCATTTTCAACCTGACTGAATCCAATGCCGTTCCGACCTGGAAGCGGCTGGTCGCGAGCAAACTCGAGCGCAACAAAAAATATCCTTCATCCGCGCAGTCGCGGGACGAGAAGGGCGTGGTGCAGCTTGAGTTCAGCGTCGATCGCCAGGGTCATCTGAAGTCCAGCCGCATCGTCAAGAGTTCAGGGTCGGACTCACTCGACCGCGAGACGCTCAATCTCGTGCGGCGCGCGCAGCCTTTCGCCGCCCCGCCCGCCGCGATGACCGGTGAGGAAGTCTTTCTCGTCGTTCCAATCAAGTTCAACATTCATTGAGTAACCAATCGCGCGACGGTGGCGCGACCACGCGCCTCGTGCCGCCTAAGTTATTCAATCGAACTGCAAGACAATGCGGTCGGGCTAAGCCGGTGCCGTCCTCCGCAGACCGCCTACAAGAACCCGCAGGCTGATCGGACTATCTCGCTCCAAAAACAATCTCAAAATTGCTTCTATTACTTGCCCAGTTCCGATATTCTTGTTGCTAATCATTCGCATTTGCATTATCAATAGCTGAGTGATGCGTAGCTGGGGCTGGAAGTGCGTTTCAAATCATTGATTTATCCGACAGGGATCGCTTTTGCGTTGGTCGTTGAGTCAGGACTCACACCCGCAGCTGCGCAAGAAATTCTTCCTGAAATCACCGTATCGGCGGACCGGCCATCGACATCGGGCGATGGCCTGCAGCACGGGCCGGTCAATGTCATCGACAATACCTTACAGTCGACAACGCAACTGACCGGACGCGAGCTTGAGCGCAGCAGCGCCGCTTCGCTCGCCGATCTTCTGTCCGGATTACCGGGCGTTGCGTCATCGACCTTCGCGCCGGGCGCGAGCCGTCCGAACATTCGCGGCCTCGACGACTATCGCGTGCGCGTTCAGGAAAACGGCATCGGCACGCAGGATGCGTCCGACTTCAGTCAAGACCATCAAGTCCCGATCGATCCGCTGGCCGCCGACAAAGTCGAAGTCATCCGCGGACCGGGTACTTTGCGATATGGCAATCAAGCCGTCGGGGGCGTGGTCAACGCGACCAACAACCGCATTCCAGAATCATTGGTTCCTGGCGGATTCAGCGCGCGGTTCAAAGGCGCGACGTCGTCGGTAGATAGCGGCATCGATGGCGCGGCCAGCCTCGATGCCAGCGGTGGCAATTTCGCGATCCATACCGACGCATACGGCCGGCGCTCGGGCGACTACCGGATTCCGGGTGGCGTGCAGGCAAACACGCGGCTGCAATCCGAGGGCCAGTCCGTCGGCGGGTCATATATTTTCGACGGCGGATACATCGGCACGGCGATCCAGCACACGACAAGCCTTTATCATATCCCCGGAATTGCCGACGCCGCGAACCGGACGCGCATCGATCTTGAACAAACCAAACTCACCAGCAAGGGTGAATGGCGCGCGCCAACCGACGGCATCGCTGCGGTGCGCTTCGCCTTCGGCACGAGCAATTATAAGCACGACGAACTCTCCATCGGCGGAAATGGTGTCGATGGCGTGCAGAACACCATCAAGAACAAGGAAATCGAAGGCCGTTTCGAGATCGATCACGAAGCCATTGCAAGTCCACTCGGTACACTCACCGGCACATGGGGCGTGCAAGCGAGCAATCGCAAACTAGGAACCGATGGCATCCTCGGCGGGTTACTCGCACAAACCAATACCGACGCCGTTGCGGGCTTCATCTTCGAGCAATTGCGGTTTGCCGAAACGTGGAAGCTGCAAGCCGCCGGACGTATTGAAAGCCTCACCGTCGACGGACTCGCACCGACGTTCCCTGCAAACTTCCTGCCGCCGCCCGCGATGTTCGCGCAAACGGCCGCGACACGCCAATTCGATCCGAAAAGCGCCGGTGCCGGTTTGCTGAAAGAATTGCCGTGGGACTTGGTTGCGTCGCTCAACGCCCAATACACGCAACGTGCGCCCGCGGCGCCTGAATTGTATTCGCGTGGCTCGGACGGCGCGTCCGGAACCTTCGTCATCGGCAATTCGAATCTCAAGATCGAAACCGCACAATCGGTCGAGTTAGGATTGAAGCGCAGCAAAGGGGCGTTCCGCTTCGAGACGAGTATCTACTACACGCGCTATCTGGATTTCATTTTCAAGCAAATCACAGGCAATCGCTGCACCGATACATTCGTATCGTGCAACACGGTCGCGGGGCCGCTGACGCAGGTGATCTACGGGCAAAGCGATGCGACTTTTCGAGGCGCGGAACTCGCAGCGCAACTCGACGTGACGCCGCTTGGCAGCGGCATGTTCGGTATCGACGGGCAATATGATGTTGTCCGCGCGACATTCACGGACGGAACCAACGTGCCGCGGATTGCGCCGATGCGTGTCGGCGGTGGCGTGTGGTGGCGCAACTCAGAATGGTATGCGCGGGTGGGCGTTATCCATGCATTTGCGCAGAACGATCTGTCGTTGAACGAAACCGCCACCGACGGTTATAATCTGCTCAAAGCGGATGTGAGCTATACGCACGTCTTCACCGGAACGGACGCAGGACCGCGCGAGATCACATTTGGCGTCGCGGGCGACAATCTGCTCAACGAAAATATCCGAAATCACATTTCGTTCAAGAAACCCGAGGTGCTCCAACCGGGGCTGGGCGTCAGGCTCTTCACGAATGTGAGATTCTGATGGCCGCGATCATTCTAGAATGGCTCCATTTTGATCGTGACATTTGCCAGCTATAGCGACAAAGACCGCTGCATATTCTATTTTCGAGGCTCAACAGGCAGGAAACGGGACCACATGAACAGGATCAAGGCAAACAGGGGACTATTGGTCCCGCTGTCCATGTTTGGTTTAATTCTGGTTGCGCCGGAAATCGCCGCCGCCGCAAATCCGACCAATCCATTGCTGCCGCACGATCTTTCGCCGTGGGGCATGTTTATGAATGCCGACATCGTCGTCAAATTCGTGATGGTGGGACTGGCGTTCGCATCGCTGATTACGTGGACGGTCTGCGTCGCCAAATTGATCGAATTGCGTACCGAAACTGCGCGCGCGCGCAAACGCATCGCGGTGCTGGCCGGCGATGCGACATTGGCGGATGCGCAACGCGACAGTTATGGCCACAAGGATCCCGTCGCGCAAATCGTGCAATCTGCCGTGGCGGAAGCAACGCTCTCCGGCGGAATGCGCGATGATGGATTCAAGGATCGCGTGGCGCTGCGGCTGGAACGCGCCGAAGGTGCAATGTCGCGTAAGATCGCGCGCGGCACTGGAATTCTCGCGACTATCGGTGCCACCGCGCCGTTCGTCGGATTGTTCGGCACGGTCTGGGGCATCATGAATGCCTTCATCGGAATTTCCGAAGCCCACACCACCAATCTTGCGGTCGTCGCACCCGGTATCGCCGAGGCTTTGCTCGCAACCGCGATGGGCCTGATCGCCGCGATCCCCGCGGTCGTGATCTACAATCAGCTTGTGCGGATGATTGCCGCCTATCGCGCTCTGCTCGGCGACGCATCCGCGAATGTCATGATGCTCATCAGCCGCGATCAGGGCCGCCCGGTTCGCGCCTCGCGCGCGGCGGAGTAAAGTCATGGGCGCGCGGTTAGGCGGCAGAATTTCGGGTGCCGACGACGACCTCGTCGAAGCCCATGAGATCAACGTAACGCCGTTCATCGACGTGATGCTGGTGCTGCTCATCATCTTCATGGTGGCGGCCCCTTTGGCCACCGTCGATATCGGCGTCGATCTTCCGGCTTCGACTGCGACACCGCCGCCGCGTCCCGACAAGCCGGTGTTCATCACCGTCAAGCCAGACCTGTCGCTTGCGGTCGGCGAAAACACTGTGCCGCGCGACGCGCTGGGTAGCGTTCTTGAGGCGGCAACAGGGGGCAAGAAAGCCGACGCACTTTATCTGCGCGCCGACAAAACTGTCAGCTATGGCGACCTGATGGAAGTCATGAACCTGCTGCGCAATGCGGGCTATCTCAAAGTCGCACTCGTCGGTCTCGATTCCAGAAATTGACGCCCGCGTGCTGTCGCCGCCAAGGCTCATGTCATGACCATGCTGCTTTACAATACGGATCGAACCGACGTCAGACGATGGAGTCTGTCGGCGGGATTCGTCGTGGCGATCCATGCCGCAATCATGTTTGCGGCTCTGCTCGGATATTCGCGTCCCGATCTCGCAGGCACTGCGTCTCAACTGATGACGATCGATCTGGTCGATGCACCGCCGAATCCCGAGCGCAAACTCGACGTCGCGCCGGGTCCACAGATGCAGGAGGCGCCCGCCCCCACGCCAGAACCGCAAAAGCAGGAACAAGCCGAGCAAGAAATCATTCCGCCGGCGCCGCTTCAGCAGACCCCCGTTGTCGTCGCACCACCTGAGCAAAAGCAGAAGCCGAAACCCGATAAGGACAAGCCAAAGCCGATCGCAGAAAAACCGCGACCGGACACCATTCCCGCCCCGCGTACCACCGCGCCGCCGCAGGCCGCACAGGCCGCGCGCGCAAACTACATGGGAATGCTGACCGCGCATCTGCAGCGATTCAAGCAATACCCGCCGGGCGCGCGTTCTGCCGGCGAACAAGGCGTCGCAACATTGAGCTTTACTGTGAGCCGCAACGGTCAGGCGTCAGGCGGACGCATCGCGAAATCGTCGGGCTCGGCGGCACTCGATGCCGAAACGCTGGCGATGCTACGCCGCGCACAGCCGCTGCCGTCGTTCCCGCCGGAGATGGCGCAAAGCTCGCTGAGCTTCAATGCGCCGATACGCTTCTCGCTGCGCTAAAGCCTGGTCCGGAAGCGCATGCCCTCGGCTACAAAAAAGCCTTAACTTCTCTCACAAAGACGTGACGCTACGGCGGTAACACCCGGTCATTCCTCACGAACCTTCCATTGAGCCACAGCGCTGTTTGACGCCGTGGCGAAATTA